>JAJZZR010000333.1 GCA_021797465.1 Pseudomonadota bacterium
TTGGGTAGGCTGGGACGAAGGCTTCCGGGAACAGCACCAGCCCCGCACCGCCGCGCGCCGCGTCAGCGGCGAGGTCCCGGACCTTTTCGATCGTGCGCTCCCGATCGAACACGACTGGAGCGGCCTGAACGACCGCGACACGGACAACTGACATGCCAAATCCTCCTGCCGGCGATAGACGCGATGCATCGTACTAGACGGGGTTGAACAAGGCATTGAGACGATTCACAAAGGCGATTCTTTGTCACGACACGAAGGATCGCTTTGAGGCAGACGATGTTCTCGAACGCCTTATCCGAGACGATATCCAAACATATCCCGCTTTCCGCGACAAGGCGTGAGACGCGGCATGGCTGGCGTTGCTGATCATGCGGCAGGGCACGATTTGCCTGTGGCGGCTGGCGGCTGGCGGCTGGCGGCGCATGTGGCGACGGCGGCGACGACGACGACTGGCTCGGTGCGGGTCCATCGGTTTTTCCAGCATGTCGCCCTGGATGGTTCCAAGACGGCGCGCGTGGTCGCTGATTTGCTGGGGATGCGCGGCAAGCCGTGGGTTGTAACAGGGGCAAAAGTGTGGGTAACCGCTCATTTTTTCCTTGCGTCGATTCGGCGGGACAGATGGGGTGATTGGGGTCTCACCCGGGTGACCGAGGTGGCTGCTCCTCTCGGGATGATAGAACGTGGTCCGGTGTGTGGATCGGCCACAAGCATCGAGGAAGAGCAGCCGTGGAGTATTTTGCCGGGTTGGACGTGTCGTTGGAAGAGACCGCCATTTGTATCGTCGATGACGCGGGGCGGATCGTTCGCGAGGCGCGCGCGGCCAGCGAGCCGGAGGCGCTGGTGGCGTTCTTCAGGGCGAGCGGAATGGTGATGAAGCGGGTTGGTCTGGAGGCGTGCTCGCTGACCGCGTGGCTGCATCAGGGGCTGACGGCGGCCGGGATCGCGGCGATCTGCATCGAGGCCCGCCAGGCCAAGGCGGCGATGGGCGCGATGCCCAACAAGACCGACCGCAATGACGCGCGCGGGATCGCGCAAATCATGCGCACCGGGTGGTATCGTGCGGTGCATGTGAAGAGCCCGTCCTGCCGTTCCTGGCGGGCGTTGCTCACGGCGCGGCGGATGGTGCTGAACAAACGGCGCGACGTCGAGAACGGTGTGCGTGCGCTGCTGCGCGAGGTCGGGCTGAAAGTCGGCGCGCCGAGCCGCAAGGACTTCCCGGCCCGGGTGCGCGAGCTGTCCGCCGGTGATGCCGTGCTGACCGGTCTGGTCGAGTCGCTGCTGTCGGTCATCGACGTGATGACCCGCGAGGTCGAGAAGCTCACCAAGCGGGTGATCGACGAGGTCCGCGTCGAGCCCACGTGCCGACGCTTGATGACGGTGCCCGGCGTTGGCCCGCTTACCGCGCTCGCGTTCCGCGCGACCGTCGACCGGCCCGACCGCTTCCGCCGGTCGCGCGACGTGGGCGCGCATCTCGGCTTGACGCCGCGACGATACCAGTCCGGTGAGACGGATGTGCAGGGACGCATCAGCCGATGCGGCGATGAACTGGCCCGCACCGCGCTCTACGAGGCGGCACATTCGCTGCTGACCCGTGGCACCAAATGGTCGGCGCTGCGAGCCTGGGGCATGCAGGTCGCCAAACGGCGCGGCATGGCCAGGGCACGGGTCGCGGTCGCGCGCAAGCTGGCGGTGATCCTGCACCGGATGTGGAGCGACGGCGCCGAGTTCCGCTGGGGCAAGCAGCCCTGCCCGAAGGCCGCCGCCGCATGACAAGAGGCGTTGCCGTTTCCGCCTGACGAAGGCGGGGCTGACGTCGTTCCCGTGGGGACGATGGGCGAGGTGATCTCGTTGAGAGTCCGGAGCCGGAGGGCAGCAATGCCCCGAAGGTCGCGAGACAGATTGAGACGCCTCGCCTTCCTGACCCCATCATGCGGTGGCCATGCGCCGACCGCGAAGAGAAGCGAGTGACCCGCGAGAACGGCTTGAGGCGAGAGAAGCAGCTTGACCTCAACAACCCCAATCAGAGAGGCTCAAGTTAACCGTGGTCCGAAGAAACAGGGCAGGTCAGATCACCAGCATGTTTTCGCCCACATAGAAGCAATCCACAGGACATACCTCCACGCAATCCATATATTTGCATTTGACGCAATTTTCGGTGACCACATAGATCACCGGCATTCTCCGCCCCGATGCGCGCAATGACAGTCGGCAGGCAGTGCGTCGCAGCTCGGCTACCCGCAGGATACTCTTATTGAGCACGTCACGGGGGGCAAGGACGGTGCTTGCATGATTTTGCCTTGCCTCCCCGGCGGGATACCTGACGTCAGGCTCTCGCGTCGGCCGCCTTTGTATTGGTAAATCGTGGAAACAGAACGTTGTTCTCCAGATGCACATGCATCACGAGATCGTTGTGAAACTTGGTCAGCCCGGTGCAGAGCGCGCGCCAGGTGGCACAAGCATCATTGGGTGCCGTGCGATCATGGGTAAGCCGGTCGATCGCCGAGAGGGACGCTCCGTGATCATCGTGCTCGACGCGCATCGTGGCGATCGCCGCCGTGATCATCGGCCCACCGCCCGCTAGCATCATCGGGAACAGCACAACCTCCTCGCGCTTCTGATGGAGGGTCATCTCCGCGCGCAAGTGTGCGAGCAGATCGACAAGCCCTGCCGGCACGACGGCGTTGTGCCGGTGCGCGGCTTCGACCTTGCCCGCAAGGCGGATCAGCCACGGCAGCTCCCGCAGATGGATGGCATGGTAGCGCGTCTTGATATGCTCGATCAGTTGCGCCGAGGGCACATCATCAGCGAACTCCGTCGCATCTCCGGCCGGGCCGGCCGCGGCGAGTTCGCTGATGATCGCATCGACATCGAGCGCCCGTTTGGCTGCGGCATCGGCGAGGGTCTGATCGCCGCCGCAGCAGAAATCGACCCCGTGATCCTGGAAGACGCCCGCGGCTCCGGGCAAGGTTGCGGCAATTCGTCCGACCGTCTGGCCGGCGAGTTCGGAAACATCGGCAAACTGACTCATGGATCCCTCCGTCTGGCGTCACGCGCCACCATGGAGATCATATTGCCCCTTATATCGGTATTGTCAATACTGATATTGGGCTGGCTAGGATCGTGCAGTCGACCCTACGCCGCACGGCCGGGAACGAGCAGCCTGGCAAGATCTGGGATGCCGCAGTCGGCGAGGCTGAACCTGTCCAGTTCCGCAAGGAACGCCTGCTCCGCACCTAACAGCATCGCGCGAAGCCGACAGGCTGGGGTCAGCACGCAGGCACCGCCATCGGCGCGGCAGCATTCGACCAGCGGCTGATCCTCCTCCAACGCGCGCACCACGGTGCCAATGCGGATCGCTGCGGGCGACAGGGCGAGCGTAACCCCGCCCTGTTTGCCTCGATGGCTGCGGACCAACCCGGCGGCGCCCAGCGCCTGGAGCACTTTCGCCATGTGATGAACCGACACGCCGAGCGACTCCGCTATAGCGGCCGCGCTTAATACGTCGCCGTCGCGGTCAGCCAAAAGGATCAAGGCACGGATCCCGAAATCGGTGAACTGGGTTAGCCGCATGGTAAATCCTCATTCGGTGTTGCAATTGCCGATCAGCGGCGGCAGACTGTGTCTGGAATACCGAATTAAAAGAAGCCTGATGCGCGTGGGTGGCTGGTCACCATACCCATCGATCGATGACCGTGTCGAAAGGTATAGGCGCGGTGGTTTCCCACGAGGCGTCATGTTAGCTCTGACCCGGATTCCATGTTGCGACAGGTAAAATCGAGAACTGCAATGAGCGACAGAATGTATCCCCCCGCTACCAGACAATTGGCTGATCGCCGGCGGGCACTGGCACCGGCGCAGCAAGCGGCGTTTGATGCGCTCGGCAAGGCGGTGTTTGCCGATGGCGCGCTGCCGGCGAAGTTCAAGCAAATTATCGCCGTGGCGGTGGCGCATGTGACGCAGTGCCCATACTGCATCAAGGGTCACACCAAGGCGGCGTTGCGCGCCGGCGCGACTGAGCAGGAACTGATGGAGGCGATCTGGGTCGCCGCCGAGATGCGCGCCGGCGGGGCCTATGCGCATGCGGCGTTGATGCTCGATGCGGCCGAGCCGCAGCAGCCGACCGGTGGGTCGTAAGCGCGGCGGCCGCGCGCGCGGGTCACGCCCGCCAGATCCAGGCCGGCGGGTCGCTTGCGGGAAACGACTGCTCGGAGGCGGTATCGACGGAATCGTCCGCCGCCGCGCGCACCAGCCTTGCAACCTCTGCAATCAGGCCCTCATGCAGCGGGGAGGTACGGCCGCTACTGGCATCCCCCGGTAGCGTCACGCAGGAGCAGAAGGCCGCGTCCACGGCCTCTCTTGCAATTTCGTCGAGCGGAACGCCGCGCCTTTGCGCAAGCAGCCGAAGCACCGTGCTTACTGCCGTGTCAATTGCCAATGCGGTGATCGGATCATCGTATTCGTGCGACATGGGTATGGCGCTCCTATGAATCGACCGGGACGACGACTTCCCGAACAACCTTTCCGTTATATAGGTAGTGATAATACATATATCAAGGCGGAGATGACCCGCCCGGAGGACCAGGGGTGTACGCCAGCGGGCAGCATTGACCGAACGGGGAACAGAGATGACATTGATGAAAAGATCGTGGCATCGGCAACAGAGTGCGGTGCCTGATCCGACTCGGGAAAGGAGTGGCGATAATGGTCGCGTTCAGACTCCCGGCAAATTCGAGGGTGCATCGTGGTAAAACCTGGCCGGCGCCGGCCGCTTGCTCGCATCTCAAGCAGTTCCGCGTCTATCGCTGGAACCCCGACGCGGGCGACAACCCGGTGCAGGACGTGTTTTCGGTCGACCTCGATCAGTGCGGACCAATGGTGCTTGACGCCCTCATCAAGATCAAAAACGAGATCGACTCGACGCTGACTTTCCGCCGCTCCTGCCGGGAGGGTGTGTGCGGCTCCTGTGCCATGAACATCGACGGCGCCAATCATTTGGCCTGCACAACGCCGATAGCAGCTATCAAGGGCGACGTCCGCATCTATCCGCTGAATCACGTGCCGGTGATCAAAGATCTGGTCGTCGATCTGAGCCACCTCTATGCCCAGCACCGGCTGATCAAACCGTGGTTGCAGACGGACACGCCTCCACCGCCGGACGGAGAACGACTGCAGTCGATCGCGGAGCGAGCGCAGATCGACGGCTACTGGGAATGCATCCTGTGCTTCTGCTGCACCACCGCATGCCCGAGTTGGTGGTGGACCGGTGACCGCTATCTTGGCCCGGCAGTACTGCTGCAGGCCTATCGCTGGATCGTGGACAGTCGCGATGAAGCCACCGAGCAGAGGCTCGACGATTTGCACGACCCGTTCCGTCTGTATCGCTGCCACACGATCATGAATTGCACCGCGACCTGCCCCAAAGGCCTCAATCCAGGCAAGGCGATCGGTCTCATCAAGCAGGCGATCGCCCGGCGCGCCGGTCTCTGATCGCGGCTGCCTCGCGCCACAGCCGGTGGAGACGTCGTCTTTTCGGCGGTCACCGCGCGCGGCCATATGCGGTTCATAATTCATTGAAAAGGGCAGTGTCAACGCCGGTGTTTTATTAGATTTCTGAAACGCCTTATCAAGGGCGCCGAGCGTTAAGTCTTCTTGATCGTAGGTCGCGGCTCGGCTCATCGCGCGAAGAAGATTCGCCGCTCAACGCGTGATCTGCAAAATAACCGACAAAAATCATCTCCTTTTTTTGACAAGCCGTCTTTCAAGTCTGCCAATCCTGCGTCTGCAGCCGCCTGCTTTCGTGGTGTCAATGGGGTCTGACAGGAGGCGAAACGAAATCCCTCATTTCATACCGGTACCAGCGGCCGTCGTGGCTCGGGAGGCAGCTCGACGCGGACCGAGTCGCTGGGCCGCACCGTGCCTTCAGCCAGGACGATGCCGAAGACGCCCGCTTTGCGAATCAGCCTGCCCTGCTCGTCACGCCCGAGCGTCGCCGCCATCAGACCCGGCTGAAAATCGTCCAGCTGAGAACAAGGATTGCGCAGGCCGGTCACCTCGACAACTGCAGCATCGCCCAAGTGCAGTCGGGTGCCGGTCGGCAGCCCGAGCAGATCGATGCCTTGCGTGGTGACATTTTCACCGATCTGTCCAACCGATACCGCAAAGCCGGCAGCCCGCAATTCATCCATCAGTTCGGCGTGAATCAGATGAACCTGGCGCAGGTTTGGCTGATTCGGGTCGCGCGCAACTCTTGAGCGATGCTTCACGGTGACGCCCATATGTGCGTCGTCCTCTACGCCTAATCCGGGTAGGAGCCGAATGCTGGCCTGCGTCGTCTTACTGAACGTGTGTGCGGCGTTGCGAGACACCGCGATCACTATGCCAGTCATTGGCTTGTGCTCCTCTCTGTACGTGCCGCGAAACAGACGCGCGACGGATTGTTCAACGGCGCGCGGCGCGACAACACGCGACAAGAGCTGCGAGCCATGTGCTAGCAGATCATCGCCCTGCTAAGCCGCTTGCAGTGTCGCGTGCGTTGTCTGTCGCATCAAGACCACCTTCTCCGCCGAACGGCCGAAGAAGTGGTAATCGGACCTGCCCTCCGCCAGCACCTCGAGAAACGCGTCCGGTGCGGTGACCCGTATGCCGCCGAGCACATCGACCCCGCGACGCAGCAAGGCGTCGGGCAGCAGGCCGACCGTCGGGCCGACCACGACCACGCGAGTGGCGGGCCGGCACAGCGCAAGGAGATGTTCCAGCGTGCCGTTCACCAGCGTGGTTCCCGTGATCAGCACGACATCGGCCGAAGGCAGCACCGCATCGGCCTGATCGGCCGGGCGGAAGTATGGCAGTCCATCCGGCTTCAGCGTCGCAGGGTCCATTTCCAGCACGGTGAACTGCTGGCGTGCCCGCTTCAGTGATTTCAGGAACGGGCCAAAGGTGCCGACGACGACCACGTTTTCCCCCGGCTGTATGCCGACTGCATAGTATGCATCGACACCGATGCGAAGTTCCACGCCACGCATCGCGTGACGCTCCCAGCACATGTCGGCCAAGGCATTCATGGCCGCAACGCCCACGGCGCGCCGGATGCCACTGGCGGCCTCGGTCTCCCGCAGCAAGTCGCGGACCGGCCGGCCGCGCAGCCTGCCGGAGAACGGCATGGCCATGGTCGAACTCGGGCAGCAGACCGCCTCGGGGATCGATCGCAGCGGCGTCGCGCAGGCACCGGCCACACCGGTATTCAGTTTCACGCCGGTAAAGAACAAACCGATCGTGACACGTTCGACGCTGATGAGATCGAGGTCACCGGCGAGGATTTCCCCGATGCCGGCGATGGTTTCCGCCATGATTGTCTTTTCATGCATGACATTCGCTCCCTTTGCGCCAAATCGACCCATCATTGGGCCGACGTGTGGGGCAATTCGCTATCCATATCGCCATTCTGCTCCGTCCTTTCAGAACCGCCTTCACCCTCGGGCGCCGGGTGCGTGACGTTTTCTCGAGACCGGTGGAATCTCTCCGCCGCCCGCCCTCAAAAAAGCCCGGCGCGGCGGATCGCGCCCGGAACACCAAGCGAGTTCCACGTCGAGTCTGGGCAAAGTAAGCACGCCAACCATCCACGGGGTTACCGCGATCCCGTGCCTGGCCAAGATTAGACGATAGCAGCGCAGGAGGACATCAATCGTCATGGGAGCGCCATCTACCGCGCCACGAAGGCCTTCTCGATGACGAATTCGCCGGGCTGGCTGAGGCTACCCTCCCGGAAGCCGCGCCTGACCAGAAGCGCCCCCAGATCCGCGAGCAGCGCGGTGCTACCGCAGATCATCGCACGGTCGGTCGCCGGGTCGAGAGGCGGCAGTCCGAGATCCGTGCCCATTTTGCCGCTTTCGATCAGCGCGGTGATGCGTCCCGGCGTCCGGAACGGTTCGCCTGTCACGCTTGGATAATAGATCAGCCGTTCTCGCACCATTTCACCAAACAGTTCATGCCGTGGCAACTCCTGCGAGATGTGCTCGGCGTGGACCAGTTCGCTCACTAGGCGGCTGGTATGGGTAAGCACCACGTAATCAAACCGCGCGTAGATCCTATTCGGCCGGCGCCGCGGTGGACGTTGCAAGCGGCTCACGGGCGAGCTTCTTGCGGGGAGCTGTCATGGTATCGGCGCATAAGTACCCGTGAATACCAGCCGCTACCGCACGCCCGTCACGGATCGCCCAGACCGCGAGTGAAGGGCCTCGCGAGAGATCACCGGCGGCGAAGACGCCCGGGAGATTTGTCGCACCCGTCTCCGGGGTCACCCGAACGACGCCGTTCCCGTTCGTTATAAGTCCGCCGGCGCCGTAGGTTGCCGGCAGGTCCGGTTGGCTCCCGGTCGCGGAAATGATTAGATCGGTATCAATCGTTCTCCGTTCTATCTCATGACCGGCCGTGTTGCGCCGCCGTACTACCAACCGACCGCCTTCATCCACAGCACAGGCACCGGCCGCCGCCTCGATCATCGTAATGGTGTGAGGCAAATAACTCTCGGTCTCCGTCCGCCAGAGAACCTGCACGCCCTCGGCCTGCGCCTTGTTCAGCTCCCGACGAGACCCGGAACGGTCGAGCTCGCCGCGCCGATAGAGACAGATCACGCCCAGACAGCCTTGACGCAAGGCGGTGCGAACGCAGTCCATCGCCGTATCGCCACCGCCAAGGACGATGACACGTCGGCCGCGGGCATCAAGACGCTCTACGTCAACTCCATCGGGCAGGGTTGCGCTTGGCTCCTGCATACTGGCCAATAGATAGGTCAGGCCATCGATCAACGTCTCTTCGCCCGCGCCGGGTAGCGCTGGTCGGTTCGCCCGGTAGGCACCCAGCGCCAGCAGGATCGCGTCATGCCGCGATGCGAGCTCGGCCAACGTCGCGTCGCGCCCCAGCGTGAAGCCACCGATAAAGCGGGCGCCTGCATCGAGCACGAGCCGGGCACGACGCGCGATAGCCTCCTTCTCGAGTTTGAACCCGGGGATGCCGAATCGGAGCAGGCCGCCAGGCAAGCCGTGACGGTCATAGAGAGTGACTGCGTATCCGCGCGCCCGAAGTTCTTCGGCCGCGGCAAGACCGGCGGGCCCGGCTCCGACGATGCCCACATGGTGTTGCCGCTCGGCCCGCGGGATACGCGGGCGCACCCAGCCCTTCTCGAAAGCCAGGTCACCAAGGAATTGCTCCACCGCGCCGATCGTCACGGTGCCATGGCCAGCCTGCTCCAGCGTGCAGGCCCATTTGGCTTCGCACAAACGGTCCTGGGGACAGATGCGACCGCAGATCTCCGGCAGATTATTGGTGGATTCGGCAAGGCGATAGGCTTCCTCGAACCGCCCTTCGGCGGTCAACCGAAGCCAGTCCGGGATGTTGTTGTGCAGCGGGCAATAGACATGACAATAGGGCACGCCGCATTGCTCGCAGCGCGACGCCTGCCGGCGCGCTTCTTGTTCGCTGAACCGCGCTGCAATCTCCTGGAAGTCGTGCAACCGCTCCTGAACCGCACGATCTTCGGGCGGCTCGCGCGGAATATCCACGTAGCGCTGCGTCGTGCCGGAAGTCGTCATCGTTTGTCACCACACCCTACGTATCGCTCATGGTCCGCTGTGACCTCCCACGAGGTTGCCCGCTACCGATGAGCCGTGTTCGGACATTCTCATCATCGGCCTTCCTCGCCCGGTTTCGGCGAGAAGAAGCGCCGGAACTTGTCAGGAATGGTCTTCCACGCATCGGCATCGGCGGGCGCTTCACCCTTGCGGGTGATGTTCGGCCATTGCTGCGCATAGGTTCGGTTGAGCTCCGCCCAGGCCGAAGCCTGGGCGTCGCTGTCCGACACGATGGCTTCTGCCGGGCACTCCGGTTCACAAACACCGCAGTCGATGCATTCATCCGGATGGATGACGAGCATATTCTCCCCGACATAGAAGCAATCCACCGGACACACTTCGACGCAGTCCATGTATTTGCACTTGATGCACGCCTCGGTGACGACGTAGGTCATCGCGTCCCTCTCTATCTCTATCTGCGGCCGACACGTCCGATCTCGACGCGCCAAACCTTCGGCCCCTGTTCCAGGTAGCGCCAGGAGAAGGCGCCGTGATGCTCGGCGTCGAACTGGTAGTAGAGCGGCTTCGGATCGTGGTCGTTCACCAGCTCGAATGTGTCGCCAGCGGCGAGCCCTTCATAGGTGGCGAAGATGCGCTGGTGCCGCTCGGCGGGCACCAGCGTGCGCACGTCCAGAATGCGTATTTCACTCATGGCCTATCTCTCCTTGGTTGGGGGGATCAAACCTGACCTCGCGGGTCAGGGTATGCAGCGCCGCGGTCAGCCGCTCCGCTTCCCGTGGGTGCTGATGACGTAGCAAGAACCAACCCCGCGCGGCGATACGGCAGGCCTCGTCGGCGGCGCCCGCGCGGGCGAGCGCGAGCAGCGCCAGAACCAGCAGGCGGGTGAGGCCGCCGATCTCATCCGGGACGGGATTGGGCGCGGTCATTCCGCATCCTCGCGGATGCGGAAATGCGCCTTCGCCGCCGGCGCGCAGCTCGGGGCGCACGTCAAGCGTGAGGGGGACAGCTTGGGTCATCAGCGGATTCCTTCCGGACCAGGAGCGATGGGAGAACGGGGGATGGCCGGGGGGGCCGCGCGCGCATAGATCGCGCGCCAGGCACGGGCGTATTCCCGCGCCAGCAGCAGGACCGCGAGCAAGGCGAAGGCGAGTGCCGCACGAATCATGTTGTCCGGGCCGAGCACAGCGCCGATCGTGGCGACCGCGATCGCGGCGAAGTAGAGAACGAAGAAACCGATGGACCGCGGCTCGTTCACCAGATCCTGCACGCGCGGCACGGGGCCACGGCCGAGCTGGCCGCCATAGCGCGACAGCCACGACAGGAACGCGACGACCTTGTAGAGCTGGGTCAACCCGAGCCCGCTCAACCAGCCTAGCAGCACCAGCAGCACGAGGCTCGGCGCCAGGGCCGCCAACCGGTTCGTCGCGACCGCGCCAATGGCGAGCAGCACGGCAAGCCCGAGAGCGACAAAAGCGCCGATCGCCGCGCGGTTGTGCAGTTCGATTTGCCGCCGCCGCCGGCCGCGATACAGCCGCACCACGTCGGCGAGATAGAGCCCAAGCGCCAGCACGATGGCGAGCCGCCCCCCCTGCTCCAGCGTCGCGATCCAGGCGGCGGGCCAGGCGGCCGCGGCCAGGCCGGCCGCGAGTGCAGCAAGGAAACCACCAACCCCGACCCACAGCACAGAAGCGCCGAGCGCACCCCGCTCGTGCGGGGCCAGCATGAACATCGGCAGCAATTCGTAGGAGACGCCAATCGCGGTCAGGGTGAACCAGCCGCCGAACCCGGCCAGGGCGTGATAGCCCACGCCGTCCGCCAACAACGGCGTCAGCGCGGGATCGGTGGCCGACACCGTCAGGGCCAACGCGAGGCTGAGGCCGAGCAGGATCGTGAGCAGCAGGAACCCGAGGCCGGCGAGAACGAATCGGGCGCTAAGCGGCACCGGCCACTTCGCCGCCAGCGGTACCAACAGGGTGGCACTGCCCACCAGCAGCGCGACGATCACCAGCACTCCCCCGATCGGCAGCAGTAACCCCGCCCAAGTGCTGCGGCCGAGGGCACAGAACCCGCCGATCATCAGGGCCAGGCCGCATTCCACCCCGATCAGCGTCACCAGCGGCAAAGCCTGGCTCGGCAGCTTGCGACTGGTGATCACTGGAACGAACTGGAACAGCGCGCCGAACATCAGCAGGGCCAACCAGCCGATGGTCAGCAGATGCACCATCGCCAGACTGACCGGCGCCGTCGCCGGCACGGCGGGCCATCCGAAGCCCAGCACCGAGAGCAACAAGCCGAGGCCGAGGTTGACCAAAGCGCAGGCGAATATCGCCGACGTCCAGCGCGAGAGGCGATCGCTGGTGGCGTTCATGCGGCCTTTCTCCTGCCCTGCGCCAAGCGCTGGCGGCCTTCGTCCCCGCGGTTCGCTCCGAACGGAACTCAGCGGGCAGGCGTCGCCTCGGTGGCCGTAGGTGTCATAATAGGCATTTACGATACCTATTTATGCTCCGTCCGTCCGGTTGGCAAGTGCCGTTCGATGGCGTTCGCCCTTTTTTAGGGCCGAAGCCCGTCGAACCACTCGGCGATGCAACGCCGCCCAGCCACGCCGGCTGCCGCGCCGACACGTTGCGCATCCACGCGAAGCCTCGTCACGGAAAGCCCCGGCACGCTGGCAATCTCCGCGGCGTGTCCGACCAGCCAGCGCTCAAAACCCTGTCCGTTCGCCTCGGGGTGGAACTGGAACCCGAGGGCCGTCCGACCGAGGGCAAAGGCCTGGTTGGCACACGGAGCGGTGGACGCGAGGCATTCCGTGCCCGGCGGCAGGTCGAAGGCATCACCGTGCCAGTGCAGCATCTGGACACCCTCCAGGTGACGCAGAGGCCCAATCCGGCCGGCGTCCGTCAACTCAACCGGCGCCCAACCGATCTCCTTCGCAGAACCCGGCGCAACGCGCGCACCGAGCGCATGAGCCATGAGCTGGGCACCCAGGCAGATGCCGAGCGTCGGTGCGCCCGCCGCAAGTCGGCACCGCAGCACCCCGAGTTCCTCGTCCAGGAACGGGTAGAGGTGGCCCTCATAGACGCCAACGGGGCCTCCCAGGACCACCAGCAGGTCGGCTGCGGCGATGTCTCGTGGCCGCAGTTCGTCGAGGCCCGGGTCGAGATAGCGAACTTGGTAGCCCGCCGCCGCGATCGGGGCGGCAAAGCTGCCAAGATCTTCGAAATGGACGTGGCGGATGGCGAGGGCGGTTCTCAACGCGGGCTCTCTCGGGTTTTCAGTGGCGGGCCGCGGTCATTCCAGCCTGCTGCGGGGCCTTGGGATTCGGCCATGAAGTGTCCAGGCTGCCTTGGCGGCGTTTCAGGCGCCGGAGCCGGCGTATTGTAGCGTGCCGTCGGCCTGCCGGGCGGCGGCCGGGGTCAGGTTGGCGCGCTCGATTTTCCCTGGCCCCATGATGTGGAACACCGGATGGCCGTCGGCGAGCAGATAATCGGTGATGATGCGGCGATGACAGCGCCACCATACCGCTTCAGCGCACATAACGGCACGCACACGCACGCACGCACACACGCACGCACACACATGGTCGCGCCCGATATCATACAGCTCCGCCATGCCCGCCCCGAAATCGGGCGTGGCCGCGTAGTCGGCGTAATTCCGGAAGCTCGCATTCTCCCAAAAACCGTTTCCCGACACCGCCTGACCTTTGTGCCGCCTGCGCAGGCCACCGAGCCGTGCAACATGGCGATAGCCGATCCGCTCGCCGGCCAAGGTATCGGGAAGCGTATCGGCATTGAACTGCGGGTTCGTCCGCGAGCGGGGGATGGAGCGGACATCGACGATGAAATCGGCCCCGACCCCCCGGAGCAGACGAACGAGCTCGGTCACGGACCGGGTGGAGTGGCCTATGGTGTAGAATATCGAGCCCTTATCCATATTGTCGTACCATGTTTCGTCCACGCTCGACTTTCGAGGTTCCTGCCAATGCGCGGGACACCTGCGCGCCAGACTGCTCGGAGCGCGACGTCACGGAAGCCTGCGGAGTCCCGGCCTGCCCTACCATGGCGATGAAAGCTGCAAACGAACGGGATCCCTGCGGCCTGCGGTCGGCCATGGGTTTCCTGTCGTGGTTGGCTATGGCCCGGTTCAATAACCCTAGAAACGGCAGTTGGCGACTTTGTATTTGGCATGAATCGTTGCATTATTAGGGGCATGACACACGATCTCTCCGTCCCATCGTTTCACCCAACGGGTGAGCAACCGCCAGTTGAAGACAAGGGTGCGCCGCCGGGCGTAAACCTCGACAGTTTTTCCGGCCCGGTGCATGTCGAGTGGGATACCGAAGCGGCGCTTGAGCTGGCCGGCTTTGTCTGGACAGATTCCGCCGCTGGATAAGTGGCACTCTGCCGGTTGCCGATGTGGTTTGCCGTTGTCGGGACGGCACGCAGGGAGGGCGGAGCCCG
>JAJZZR010000315.1 GCA_021797465.1 Pseudomonadota bacterium
ACAGCCACACGTTGCACGCCTGCTGCTCAACCGCTGGTGCAGCAACGTGCTGCGCTCGAAGGTCGAGCCGATGAAGGCAGTCGCCCAGATGATCCGCAATCATCTCGAGGGCATCCTCGCCTGGGTCACCTCGCGCCAGACCAACGGGTTCCTCGAGGCCATCAATGGGCTCTTCCAAGCTGCCAAGCGCAAGGCCCGCGGGTACGGCCGCTTCCGTACCATTCGCATGGTCATCTTCATGATCGCAGGCAAACTCAACTTCTCCCGCATCAACCCGTACGTCACCGCGTAACCCACTCGTTTTTCAACAGAGACCTTATATGATGTTAGCGTGATAACGCTATGCTGTCATGGTGGGCAGGTTATTTGAGTGCCGTTCATCTTATTGAGGAATGTTTATGAGCCGATGGCGAGATTGCATCCGGAAACTAGCATTAACGACGATAGGGGTAATCGCCGTTACGCTTGGCGTATCAAGGATAGTGAGCGCGCGGGAGGCCGCGCGCGCCACCGCAATATCTTCGTCGTTGAGTTGCCCATGGCTTAATCAGTCGCTTAGCACCGCGAAGCGATTGCGCATGTTGCTGCCGAGGTTGACGCTTGCCGATAAGGTTTCATTAGTTCACGGCGTCGAACCGTCCCACAATTACGGTGGCTATGTCACGGGTATTCCAAGGTTGTGCGTACCGGCTCTCAAATTAAATGATGGTCCTGCGGGTGTTGGTGATGGGAAAATAAACGTCACTGCGTTACCCGCGCCGGTTGCGGGGTTTTCGACGTGGAATCCGCAGCTTATGTACGAATATGGAAAGGTGATCGGTGAGGAGGCGGAGAGAAAAGGAATTAATGTCATATTCGGTCCGATGATCAATGTTTTGCGGGATCCGAGATGGGGTCGGGCGTGGGAAACTTGTGGTGAAGATCCGTTTCTGTGCGGAAAACTTGGTGTTGCGGAGATCAAAGGCATTCAATCGCAGGATGTGATTGCAACTGCAAAACATGTGGGGGCATACGATCAGGAACAAGCTGGTCGAGGAGATTCAATTGTTGGAGTTCGTGCGCTACAAGAGATTTATCTCCCTCCGTTCCGCCAGGCAGTGTTAGACGGACACGTCGGAGCAATAATGACTATGGGCGCTATAGTTAATAACGTTCCGGCGAACGAGAATTCATACCTATTAAGACATACCATCGAGAAACGCTGGAACTTCAACGGGTTTATTACCAGCGATTATGATGGCGCTCGTAGTACCGTCGGTTCCGCGGATGCCGGGCTTAATCTATCCATGCCGTACCCCGGTAAATTCGGTAAACCATTACTTCAAGCGGTGGCTCATGGTGAAGTGTCAGTAGCAAGACTTAATACGATGGTGTCGGGCATTCTCCGACAAGAGTTTCGGTTTGGAATCTTCAATCAACCCGATACAGGTTCGCCACAGGCGGTCGTGACCAGTGCAGCCCGTACTGCGATAGCGATGCGCGTTGCAGAAGAAGGTACGGTACTACTCAAGAATTCTCATCTGCTGCCGCTTAACCGGAAACGCATTCGCTCAATTGCCGTGCTCGGTGCTGCGGGATCGAGGTATCCAAAGGCGGTCGGTTGTGGAAGTGGAGAAGTAAACCCGCCCTATGTGGTAACGCCGCTTCAGGGCATCAGAGCTTTGGTGGGGCCGGGTGTTAAAGTTACTTATGCACAAGGCAGCAACCCGCCCAACGACCCCACGCCAGGGAATATTAATGCACTTATAGCTCGTGCTGTCGCCGTCGCGCGGAACTCAAAAATAGCGATTGTGTTTGCTGATGACCTCGAATGTGAGGGCGGCGGAAAAGCCTATGGACCTGCCGCGCCACCAGCAGGGGCGGTCAACGATCGTATTAGTATCGATTTGGGGGGCGGACAGGATAAGCTTATTTCATCGGTGTCGGCTGTGAACCCACATACGGTAGTCGTCTTGGATACGGGCGCACCGGTTTCCGCTCCCTGGTTAGGCAAGGTCTCGGCGTTGCTAGAAGCGTGGTATCCGGGCCAAGTTGATGGCAACGCGATCGCAGCGATACTGTTCGGTAAAGTCGATCCATCTGGTCATGTAGTTCAGACATGGCCTGTTGATGAGCAACAAATGCCCACTGCAAATCCGCGGATGTGGGGACCCGGGATTGTTCGACCGGGTGTGCCGCGGACGTACGACAATTCTATGGGAGAGGCGCAACTATTCTCAGACGGAATCTTCGTAGGCTATCGTTGGCATGACGCGAATCATGTCAAGCCGATGTTCCCCTTTGGTTTCGGGTTGTCTTATACACACTTTAAATTCAGTGATTTGGTACTTGGTAGTACTCGCGTTGATGGAGTGACTCCCGTTCGGATTAGCGCGCGCGTGGCAAACGTCGGACATACCGCTGGTGCCGAAGTCGTACAGCTGTATCTTGGTATGCCGAAGGTCACGGGGGAGCCACCGAGACAGCTGGTGGGATTCCAGCGCGTTGTGCTTGCGCCCGGCCAGTCCAAGATCGTTCATTTTATTATTACGCCGCGTCAAGAATGGTGGTGGGGTGCTAAAGGGTGGACGGAGACAGCCGGGACTTATCGCGTCTATGTGGGGGACTCCTCTGCGCTGGCAGACCAGCCGCTGCGGGGCAGCTATCGGATGGTGCGTTCGATTGGCAGTCGGGTGGTGTTGGTATCGGCACCGAAGACATTGAGGTCCGGAGTCCGATCCCACCGGGTGAGCGTGACACTTAGCGCCGGGGGCACCGAGACGTTGCGCGTAGTGAGTCTGCGCCTTAAGGCGCCGGGTGGTTGGCGAGTAACGCCCGTTGGAAGTGCGGTGGGGTCGGATGTGGCACCGAATGAGGCGGTGACAAGTAAATTCATCGTGACGCCCCCGAATGGTGCTGTGGCGCAGTACGTAACGCTCTACGGCACGGCCGTCCTGTCACACGAACTGTGTGTCCGAGGAAAGTCTTATTGCGGAGTGCGGCGTCATGGTGCGGCTTCGGTGCTCCTTGAACCTTAGGGCTCACGCAAGAATAACGTTGCAATAGATGTTTGGTTCCTCAGCAGAATCTGTGGGCATGTTCGGGCTCTGGTAGAGCGCCAAGTTTATGATACAATATGACTTGTATCGCTCTGTAGGTTCGAAAGCCGTACGATCTTCTGAGATTCGCTTTCAAGCGGTTGTTCAGTCCCTCCACAGCGCCGAGGGAGACCTGTTCGCGAGCCTCGAACCAGTTGAGGATGAGCGGTTTGTGGGTGCGCAACATGCGTGCGATCTTCTTCATCGGCTCGAGGCGCGAGCGCATTGCCGCCGCGCACCACTGCTCGAGGAACTTACCGGCCCAGGCCGCCGAGGCGTACTCCCAGAAGAAGTGGAACTGTTCCGTGAGCAGGTAAGCGCGAACGGTGCGCAGGTTGCAGGCGAGGAGTTCCCTGAGCTTGACGGTCTGGCGGGCGGTGAGATTCTCCACGCGCTTCAGCAGGCACCAGCGCGAATGCTTCAACACCAGGGAGGATTTGCTGAGGCGGTTGCGGGCGCGCACCTCGCGGGTCTCCTTGGCACGCACCGCATCGATCGCCTGGTTCATCTTGGCGGCGATGTGGTAACGGTCGAGGATATTCAGTGCGTGCGGGGCGCGCTCGGCGATCACGTTCAGGTACGGCTGCCACATGTCCGAGCAGATGAAGCGGATTTGTGCGCTGCGCTTCGGGCCGAGCCACAGGAAGAACTTGCGCAGGCTAGTCTCTTCGCGATTCTCGGCCACGAACAGCAGCCGCTTTATCCCATCGTTGATCTGGTAGACCAGGGTGAGGAAGCGGCCCTTGCGCCAGTGGATCTCATCGACGCCCGCGGCGCTGATGCCCGTCAAGTCCATGCGGGCCCGTCCCCAGTCGACGGCCATCTCCACCGTGGCTGGCGTCAACTATTTCTTTCTGACGCGACATCTATTTCTTTCGGATCGTTTCCCCTTCTCGGCGGTCCACCTTCAGTGCGCCTGGCGTAGGCGCCAGGCTTACTGCACTTCTTCCGATCTTCATCTCACGATCTTCATCTCAACCGTCTTCGTTCCCGCGCGACGCCGAAGGCGCGTAAGCGGTAATTCCGCGGCGTCTCGCCTACGCGGCGAGCGTGTGCAATGCTGAGCGCAGCGGTTTGGCCGCGAAGTGCTGCTTCCACAGTCGCGGGGTGAGCTCAGCGACACGTGCGGCGGGGTGCTGCCCGACCCGTTGCAGCACATCGACGAGGTAGGTGTAGACGTCGATCTCGTGCAGGCGACAGGTGGTGATCAGGCTCTGCACAATGCCGACCTGCTTGGCGCCGAGCTCGGTCCAGCAGAAATTCCAGTTTTTCCTGCCCATGGGAATTACCCGCAGCGCGCGCTCCAGGTGATTCGTATCGATGGGCACGTCCGGGTCACCCAGGAATACCTGGAGCTCTACCCTGCGATCGCGGATGTATTTCAGTGCCTTGGTAAAGGGCGTGGCCGGCGCGAGCCCGTGCTGCCCGAGCCTCTGGTCCACCCAGTCGAGGAACGCCTCCACGTGCGGCTTGCTGTGCGTCAGGCGATGCAAGCGCTTGATCTCGCCGGTGAGGTTTTTGTCCCGGATCTCCTCCTCGACGGCGTAGATCGCGCCGATGCGCTTGAGCCCATCGCGCACTCCCTCGGGGTCGGCAGCTTCGGCCTCGAACAGCTCCCGTCTCGAGTGGGCCTTATCCCGCGCTCCCGATAAGGCCCATTATCCAGAGTCTGCCGTTATCCGGAGCGTCTGCCGAGAGAGCCCGGAATCGCTATGTCTTTCGGTACGGACGCTCCGGATAATGTTGCTGCCGCTCAGACGGACGCGAGGTAGGAGAGTACATCGGGCTTCGGCCTCCACGGCCGCGTGTGCGTAGACGAGAGTCCCGATCGGCTCCAGAACTGCTCCAGAGCATCACGCTTCATCTGCAGGTTCGTGGCGACGTAGCGGTTCGTGGTGGCGATGCTGGCATGGCCGAGATAGTCGCGGATTACCGTGATATCGACGCCGGCCTGCAGGAGGGCTACGGCGCAGCTGTGTCGGAGCACGTGGGGCGAGATCCGCCGGCGGCGCAGCCCGGGCGATGTACGAGCGGCCGACGCCATGTATTTGCGCAGCAGATACGCCACGCCGTCGCGCGTTAAGCCGGCGCCTGCGCGGTTGCAGAACACTCGCTGATCCGTACGGCTCTCGTGAACGGTCCGAAGCTCGCCAAGCGCCTCTGCCGTCTCGCGCCACAGCGGGCACAGTCGTTCCTTGCTTCCCTTTCCGAACAGGCGTACGTGGCGCGGTGAGGTCAACGAGAGGTGTTCGACTCGCACGCTGAGCGCCTCGCTGACGCGGGCTCCGGTGTTGTACAGGAAGAGCATCAGCGCATGGTCTCGGCGTCCAGCCGCGCTGGAACGATCCGGTTGGGCGAGAAGTAGCTTCACGTCCTGGGGCTCGAGATACTGTGCGGCGCCGAGATGGGCGCGCTTATTCGGCAGCGACAGCACGCGCTGATACTGTCCGGCTCGGGGCAAGTCGTGTTCGACGAGATGGCGGAAGAAGCTGCGGATCGCGGCCAAGCGGATGTTGCGGCTTGCGACGCTGTTTCCCCGCACGCCCTCCAGATGGGACAGGAATGCGAGAATGGCATCGACGTGAAGATCATCGAGGCCGAGCGCTGCCACCACACAGCCGCGGCGCTCGGCGAGGAACTTGAACAGCAGCCGCAGCGTGTCGCGATAGGCCCGGATCGTGTGTGGACTGGCGCCACGGGTCTGGACAAGATAGCCGCGGAAGTACGTCTCGACCAGAGAGAGCAGCGTAGCGCCTCCAGTTCGGCTCACGACCGCTCTCCTGGCTGTGCGAATCGAGCGGCAAAGCGGTCGCTCGCGAACGCGAGCAGCTCCGGGGTAGCATGCAGGTAGACCTCGGTGCCGAGTACGTTGACGTGCCCCATGTAGGCTGAGAGCCACGGGAGGCGGGCGTTCAAATCGCAACCGTCGTGGTACCAAGCGGTGAGGCGGTGAACGGCGAACGCGTGACGATAATTCCGCCGGCGGAATTAGCGCCATTGTTCCGGCAGCCGGATTATTCCGGCAACGGACACTCGGGGGCTCTGTTCCCCGGGGGATCGCGCAAGCAGGTATTCGTCGATGGCGGAATAATCGGAGGCGCGTCCCCAGCGCAAAGGCCGGCCGGTAACCACCGAGACGGCGGTCACAAAACAGCCGTTTCCCGAAAGAAGCAGATGCATCGAGATCCGGCACTGTAGATTTCGCTCTCGATATTGTGGGTGCATTCGGTTCTGGTCTCCCGCTGGGGATCTTCCCCCTACCCAGGAGACAGACGATGGCTAATCGAAGTGGTCCGATAGTCCCGCACATCGATCAATTTGCCGAGTTCCTCATCGGCGAGGGTTACGCCTCGCAGACCGTAAAGACGAAGTGCGCGCTGGCAGTAGACCTGAGTCAATGGGTCGCGCGGCATGGGATAACACTGACAGAGCTGAATGAGGAGAAGCTTCAGCAGTTTCACAGTCCCCGTCGCCGATCAAGCGGACGCGGCGATCGATTCACTGGTGATCAGTTGCTGATGTTTTTGCGCGATCGGGGTCTGACCCCTGTACTAAATCCCGTCATCGACCGCTCCACTAGGGGTCAGCTCGCACGCGACTACGAGAAATTCCTGAGTTGCGAGCGAGGCTTGGCGCGCGCGACTGTGGATGGTTATCTCCCCATCGTGCAGCGATTTCTGAACGAGCATTTTCAGAACAAGATCGTGCGTCTTCGCGACCTCACCCCGAGGGACCTGCATCGCTTCATTGTTCGTGAACGCCAGCGTGTCGGTCGCAGGCATACCCAGCTGACCGTCACGGCACTACGCTCGTTTCTGCGCTTTCTGCACCAGCGTGGTAAGACAAAGACAGACCTGGCCGGGGCATTGTTGGGGGTGGCTGATTGGCGACTGTCCGACATTCCAAAGTTTCTTCCGCCAGGGGAGGTCGAGCGAGTGCTCAAGAGCTGCGATCGCAGCACGCCCTCCGGCCAGCGCGACTACGCGATCTTGCTGCTTCTGGCTCGACTGGGTTTGCGCGGTGGCGAAGTGCTCGCCATGACCGTGGACGATTTGGACTGGGAACGCGGCGAGGTGCTCGTCCGTGGCAAAGGTCAGAGATACGAACGATTGCCGCTGCCTCAAGAGGTGGGCAAAGCGCTCGTTCACTATCTGCGTCATGTGCGTCCGACCTGTTCGACTCGCAAGGTCTTTATCCGGCTGAAAGCGCCGTGGCATGCCCTTCGCCTCAGCGCCATTTGCTGTGTGGTGCGTCGTGCCCTCAAGCGTGCCGGATTGAGTCCAGCGTTCAAAGGGGCGCACCTATTTCGACATTCCCTGGCAACGGAGATGCTGCGCCGAGGCGCATCGCTCGGGGAAATCGGCCAACTTCTTCGCCATCGCCAGCCGACGACGACGCAGATCTACGCCAAGGTCGATATCGAAGCCCTGCGCGGGATTGCCCTTCCGTGGATGGGGGGTGGGGCATGAGTTCGTTGCACACCGCGCTTGAGGAGTACCTCGCAGTACGTCGCGCCTTGGGATACAAGCTGCGCCTGCCCGGGCGGCTGTTGCAACGGTTCGTCGAGTTCGCCAACCGCGAGCGAGCGGACTACATTACCACCGAACTCGCCTTGAAGTGGGCGACCCAGCCCGCTCATGCCACGCCGGTCCAGTGGGCCAACCGCTTGGGGATGGTACGGCGCTTCGCAAGATACTGTCATGGCAACGATCCACGCAACGTAGTACCGCCACCCGATCTGCTGCCCTATCAGTATCGGCGAGTCTCACCGCATCTCTACAGCGACGAGCAAATCCTCGATCTGATCAAGGCGGCCTGGCAATTGCCCTCCACGATCGGATTGCGACCGCACACCTTCGCCACGCTCTTTGGGTTGTACGTCGCTACCGGTCTGCGCGCGAACGAGGCATTGCAGCTTCATCGTGACGATGTGGACCTGGAACGTGGCGTGCTCACCGTTCGCCAGGGCAAATTCGGCAAAAGCCGATACGTTCCGGTTCACGCTTCCACGCAACGCGCCTTGAAGCGTTATGCGAGGCGTCGGGATCGCCTGGTTCACAGCCCCAGTAGTTCTTGTTTCTTTCTCTCCGACCGGGGCTCTCGAGTGACCTATGACGTGCTCCGCTGGACCTTCGTCAAACTCTCGCACCAGATTGGCCTTCGCGCTCCCGGCGACTTGCATGGACCGCGTCTGCATGGACTGCGCCATCGACTGGCCATCCGGACACTGTTGAAGTGGTATCGCCGCGGCGTCGACGTCGAGCGCCACCTGCCGCAGCTTTCTACGTATTTGGGGCACGCCCACATCACGGATACGCAGTGGTATCTGACGGCGACTCCGCAGTTACTGCGCTACGCGCTGAAGCGGGTGGAGCGATCGGAGCGGAGGGCTCGGTCATGAATGCCGCCAAATCCTTCCCCGTTCTGCTGGAGTCCTTCTTCATGGATCGACTGATGCAACAGCGACAGGTCAGCCCTCACACCATTGCCAGTTATCGCGATACTTTTCGCCTTCTGCTGCAGTACGTACAGCAACGCCTCGGTAGAGCGCCTTCGCAAGTAACCGTGCCGGACCTGGATACACCCTTCCTCGGTACGTTCCTCGATCATCTGGAGAAAAAAGGCTATATCCGGATCTCCCAAAGAGCTAATCGCATGAATCTTCGGGATTTCCGGCCCATAGGTGTCCCGCCGGTTGCGCAAAGTTCGGTCGAAACAGGTTTCCCCCGTGGGTCCACAGGCGCTCACTGCGCTCGCCCGGCCGCTTGGCGCCCCTGGCATGCAGTGCGGGGCGCCGTCGGCCGGCCTTGGCCTGTGGACTACGGGGAAAACCGCATAGGGAACCCCTTCGATCACGCCGCTGCGGCACTTGTTGGGCAGGAAAATCATGTACTTGGACGCGGAAATTGTTATTGGCAATCTCGGATAGAGCCAGAAAAAACGCGGTAACAGCGCCCGCAGCCGCAACGTGCGCCTCGCCGCCATTCATTCCTTTTTTCGCTACGTTGCCTTGCATGCACCGGAATACAGTGCACTGGCACAGCGCGTGCTGGCCATACCCAGTAAACGCTATGTGCGTCGGGCCATCTGCTTTCTCACACCGGCGGAAACAGACGCTCTGCTTGCAGCTCCAGACCTCAAAACCTGGAGCGGGCGGCGCGATCGAGCGATATTGCTCCTCACCGTGCAGACTGGACTGCGGGCGGCAGAAGTCATCGGACTTCGCTGCGAGAGCATCATCCTGGGCACTGGCGCACACGTACAATGCTTGGGCAAAGGCAGGAAGACCCGATGCACACCGCTTCGTAAGGAAGCGGTGTCGGTGCTGCGTGCTTGGTTGCGGGAACGCGAGGGGCAACCATCCGATCCACTTTTCCCGACTACGCGGGGCAACGCCTTGGGACATGACGGCTTGGAGTACCTGCTCGAAAAGCATCTGGTTGCCGCTCGCCGTCACTGCCCGTCATTGAGCAAGAAACGGGTGACGTTTCATTCCCTGCGGCACTCACTGGCAATGACATTACTTCGCCATGGGGTCGATCGTTCCGTGATCGCGCTCTGGTTGGGTCACGAGAACGTTGAAACCACATCGATGTACCTGCAAGCTGACATGCAGCTCAAGGAAGAGGCCTTGGCAAAAACCGCCGCGACAAAGGCGCGTACCACTCGGTACCGGCCCAGCGATCGCATCTTGGCCTTCCTCAATACCCTCTGATTATTCCGCCGCCGATGCGTACCCGCTCGCGCGATCCCCCGGGGAACAGAGCCCCCGAGTGTCCGTTGCCGGAATAATCCGGCTGCCGGAACAATGACGCAGGTCGTAAGGGCGCGGCCCGCAGCGACCCGTCTGGCTCTTCATGCCCAGTTGTCGTAACAGTCGACAGATCGCGCTCGATGCCGCGCCGACTGTGATACCGCGGCCGTAGAGGCCGACGAATAGCGCGGTCTCGGCCTCTCCTCCTCGGGAACGCAGCAACTGCGCGCGCTCGTGAAGATAGTGCGCAAACTGCTGCGCGAGATCGGCTTGGAACGGAACCTCGCGACTGCGCCCCTTGCTCTCCCGGATATGGAGCACGTCCCGTTCCTGATCGAGGTCGATCAGTCGCAGTCGGACCGCCTCGCCCAGGCGCAGACCCGTACAGTACGTCGCGATCAACAACATCCGGAACATCCCGGGCCAGAAATTGCGTCCGTGGTGGTGTTCGGCCGCCATGATCAGCCGACGGATCTCCTCGAGCGAGAACACGTATGGGATATAGTGCGACTCGGTCTGCGGTGCGAGGCTGACCGGTGGCACGAATGCCGTGGGGTCACTCCGACGCCGATACAAGCAGAACTGCCGAACCGCTCCGAGGTCATCGGCGAGCGTGACGGGCTTGCGCCCTGGGGTACACAGCAGCCATGCTCGGATCACTCCCTCCAGATCAATCGGCGACCGCGCCCCTCGGCTACGGGCGGCGAAGCGCTCGAGGCTACGCAGCGTGAACTCGCCGCGTCGATAGCGGTAGCCCAACGCTCGCTTGAATACAAGGAATGCCGTGATCTCCTTGCCCAGCTGCGCGGGAGTCAGGCCGCTCATACCGGCACCGGCAGAGACAGCTCACGCAGCCGCTCGGAGGCGACCCTCAGGTAGGCGGAGATGGACTCCGGATCGCGGTGGCCGAGGATGTCACCGATGATCTTCGGTGGCGTTCCGAGCTCGAGCTGCCGGCACGCGTGCGTGTGGCGCAGCGCGTGCGTGCCGAGAAACGCGGCCGTTACACCCGCTCGGTATGCGGCCGAGTGCAAGATCCAACGAACCGTCGTTGAACAGGCCAGAGGCTTGAATGGCACTTGCACCGTGACAAACAGATGACGAGCCGGTGTGTAGGCTGGCCGACCATGCCTGAGGTAATCAACGAGCGCGCGGGCCACGGCGGGCAGCAACGGCAAATGAAATGCAGCGCCAGTCTTTGGTCGTACGATCCGCAGCTTTGCCGCTTGCCAGTCGATGTCCTCGAGCCGGATGCGGATCACTTCGCCGGCCCCGAGCCCGTAGACGCTCATCATCAAGAGCAAGGCGTAGTCGCGGCGCCCCTTCGCGCTCGTACGGTCAACGGCGCGGAGGATCCTCTGCACGTCGGCCCACGGCAACGCTCGATGCGGCCGTTCGGTGGTACGCACAATCGGCGCCATCACCGATGTGGCGAGATCGGTATCGATCGCGCCCGTCGCGTGCAAGAATCTGAGATAACTCCGGATCGTCGAACAGATGCTGGCGACTGTCTTGCGCGCAAAGCGTCGTCGGCACGCGATGACATACGCATCTATCTCCGAGAGACTTATCGGCCGCTCTGCCGCGCTCATCCGCTGCCGGTAACGATCGAAAGCTGTCAGCTCTGCGAGCTTTTTGTGGATCGTTTGCGGCGGATTGCCCCGCACCTCGCGCAGATAGTCGGCGAATGCGCCGAAGCGCGGATCACGCATCGGTGCCATCCGCGGCGGACTCCAGGGCGGAATGGACTCCCCCAGCATCGAGAGCGCAAATGCCCATGCGCGCAGTGCCATCCGCGATCCCCTGATGGCCTCCTTGAGGTCCCCGCGTCGTCGACTGCCTTGCGAGCGCCACCAGCGGGCGAACTGCTCAGCGCCGAGCCGCGTGAGCCCGGAGCGCTGATCCAGCGAGTGTGCGTAACAATATCTCGCAAAGCGAAAAACCCAATACTCGTAGAGCTGGAGCGATCCTCGCCCGAGACCGTGATTACCGCGCCAGACGCGCTTGACATCGCGCAACCGATACGGAGGGCACAGTGGCTGCCGCATCGTACATCTCGTGTAATCCACGAAACGCGTGGTCGTCTCTCATCTCAACGCTGCTCAGCCGACATGGATGACACCGTGGCCTTATCCGGAGACACATACCCTTGCTACACAGCACGTCCCGACGCTCTCCGCCTACACTCCAGATAACGGCAGACTCTGGATAATGGGCCCAACATTGCGCATGGATCAGACCGTACTGCTTGGCGTAGCTGGCGTACACCCCGTAGCCGTCGGTCAGCAACACTGAGCCTGGCGCATGCGTCTTTCCCAGGATGCGCACAACGTTCTCACCCTCCCGAGAGGGGAAGAACGGGAAGCAGATCTCATCGTGCTGGCCGTAAACGGGCCAGAAATAGGCGGTCTTCATCCGCCCGTGCGCGTTGCGGCCGGCCTTGATCGGGGTTTCATCCATGGTCTTCACACGGTCAGCGAGGATCGAGTCGAACTGCGCGTCGTAGATGGGCTCGAGCAGCCCGATCGACTGTTGGCTCAACTGCGTCAGCCACGGACGGCTGACATCGATCCCGCAATCGATCAGGCGCCGGTGCTGGCGGTAAAGAGGTTGGTGGTAGTCGAACTTGTCCCGCAGGAGACCGGCCAGGAAGCTCACATCCGCCCGGCTGCCCTCGATCACCCCCTGTGGGGCGGTGGCGGCACTGATCGCCTGTGTGTCGCGCCGCTTGATCACCGGGC
Source organism: Pseudomonadota bacterium (assembly GCA_021797465.1). Lineage (GTDB taxonomy): Bacteria > Pseudomonadota > Gammaproteobacteria > Steroidobacterales > Steroidobacteraceae > 13-2-20CM-66-19. The sequence continues at coordinate 12,573 of JAJZZR010000315.1, forward strand.
GGACGTACTTCAGGACCACGTAGCTGCCCGGGCGCTGCGCCACGCGGTAGCTGACCTTCTCGCCGATGACCTCGTATTGGCCCTCATCCAAGCCAGCGGCCACCTCTGGGTGCGGGACGTGGATCGTCTCGATCGGCACGCGACTCTCATCGAAGAACGGGACGCTCTCCGCTTCCCCCACGGCGGCCGCATCGCTCTGCCGTTCGCGGCGCTTATGGGCACCGATCACTCGCTCCTTGCGCGGTGCCGGCGCCTCGGGTGGGGCCAATATCTCACCGAGCGCCAACTGCTGGGCGTTCTCGAGTACCCGCAGTCGCTCACTGCGCGTGCCGAACATCTGACGCTTGAACCACTCGAGCTGATGAGCGAGGGTGGCAAGCTGCTGCGTGAGCGTCTCGATCGTCTGCGCCTGCAAGCGTACCAGCCCGATCAGCTCCGCGGAAGACAGTGCCGCCATATCAGCTGCGGTGGAAGGTTTGCTCGGCAGAGCCTGATCCATCGGCATATTATAACGGAGCGCGGTTGTTAGGAGAAGTGTTTGAAGGAGAATTTTTCGGTGTCTCCGGCAGAGAGTACCGCTTGCGCTGCCGGCCCGGCTCGATGCCCTCCAACAGCAACTTCAATCCCGTCCAATCCATCTGCCGCGTGCGCACCTGCGACCAGTCGCCGATAAAACGGCCCGCCTCGAGCCGCTTCGCCCACACGCAAAATCCTGAGCGGTCGAAGTACAAAACGCGCATCTGGGTCGCGCGCCTACTGATGAAGCAGTAGAGAGAACCGTCGCAGGGGTCGGCCCGCAGCTCATGACGGACCAGCGCCTGCAACCCATCGAAGGACTTCCTCATGTCGCAAGGCTGCCCGTACAGGTGCACCCGGATCTGCCCTTCGGGGAAAAACATCAGCCGCGCACCACCTGCAGCACCACCCCGCCACCGAGATCCACTCGGATCTCGCACCGCGGCGAGCTGCTGCCGAGTGCACCCAGGTCGATGAACCCCGCCGTCGGTTCTGTCTCCCTCGATCCGCCCACCGCAGCCGTCTCGGCCCTCGCCGTCCTCCCGCGCAGCCGCGACCGCCAGCCGTAGAACGTCCACGTATTGAGCCGCTCCTGCCGGCAAAATGCCTGCACCGAGAGCCCGCTGCGCACCTGGCGCGCCACCAGCTCGCCCCAGGTCTCCACGCTTCGCCGCCGAATCATCTTGTGCATCGTTCGCTCCAGTCAGGGGATACTGGAGCGCCATTCTCGGCATCTACCCGCGAGAGGGAAGAACGCCTACTGGTTACCGTACATGGACGCCCCCACTTTGCCAAGCGTTCAACTTGTTCTGGCCGACAGGTGAAGATTGCACCCGTACATCCGGACTTCTGGTGTGAGCGACGCTCACTGTCCCTGATGGGTTTCGCCAG
>JAJZZR010000142.1 GCA_021797465.1 Pseudomonadota bacterium
GTGACCGAGTCCCGAAGCGCCGCCGGTGATGACGGCCCGGGCATTCTGGATCTTCATGCGTCCCCCTGCGGGTCGGTTGACAGTCTAACGGATCATTTCCACGGCCACCGCCACAGCTTCGCCGCCACCGATGCACAGAGTGGCGATGCCGCGCCGGCCGTTCCGGGCGCGCAACGCGTGCAGCAGCGTCGTCAGTATGCGTGCACCGGTGGCTCCGAGCGGATGACCGAGCGCGCAAGCGCCACCGTTGACGTTGACACGGGCGTGATCCAGGCCGAGATCGCGCATTGCCACCAGGGTGACGGCCGCGAAGGCTTCGTTGATCTCGTACAGATCGACATCGCCAGGATGCCAGCCGAGCGTGCCGAGGACCTTGCGCACGGCGCCGACCGGCGCCGTCGTGAACCATTCGGGCTCCTGCGCGTAGCTTGCGTACGCGACGATGCGCGCGAGGGGCGTGACGCCGCGGGCACGAGCGGACTCGGCGTCCATGATCACTACCGCCGCGGCACCATCGGCAATCGAGGAGGCGCTGGCTGCGGTCACCGTGCCGTCTTTGCTGAAAGCCGGCCGAAGTGTGGGAATCTTGTTCAGATCACAGGTCTCGGGGGTTTCATCACGCGTCACGATGCGCTCAGCCTTGCGGTCCTTGACGGTCACGGGAACGATCTCGGCCTCGAATGCCTCGGCTCGAGCGCGCATGGCGCGGCGGACCGATTCGGCGGCGAACCCATCCTGCTGCTCGCGCGTGAGGCCGTAATGCGCGGCGGTGGCGTCGGCGAAGCAGCCCATGAGCTTGCTGTCGAAAGGGCTTTGCAGACCGTCGAAGAACATGTGATCGAGGATCTCGCCGTGGCCCATGCGGTAGCCGGCGCGCGCCTTGGGCAGCAGATACGGCGCCCGAGTCATGGATTCGAATCCGCCGGCGAGCACAATCTCGGCGCCGCCGGCACGGATCTGATCGGCGGCCATCATGACCGCCTTCAAGCCCGAGCCGCACATCTTGTTGATGGTCGTCGCCGGCGTGGCGAACGGAATACCGGCGGCGATGGCGGCCTGACGGGCCGGCGCCTGGCCCAGTCCCGCGGCGAGTACGCAGCCCAGAACGACCTCGTCGACAGCGGCGGGCTCGATGCCGGCGGCGTCCAGGGCGCCTTTGAGCGCCGCGGCGCCGAGCTGCGGGGCGCTCAGCGCCGACAGCGCGCCCTGGAACGCGCCGAGCGGGGTCCGTCGGGCGGAGGCGATCACGATTTCGGTCGAGGGCATGGCAGGTTCTCCGTACGGAAACGGGCGCTCAGCGCTCGAGCCCGTTGGTCGTCCGGTTCGCCGCGGGGCGGTGGGCCGCGGCGCCCGTGCGCGGATTGAGCCCATTCTCGAAAACGGTGATGAAGGCGGCGGCGATCTCCGCACCGGTCATGGATTGATTCTCGCGATACCAGTGCGCGATCCAGTTGAGCGCGCCGGCGAGCGCGAAAGCGGTCATCTTCGGATCGCACGGGTGGATCGATCCGTCTTGCGCCCCCTCGCGCAACAAGCGGCGGATCCCTTGGTCGATCTCGGATTTCAGCGACTTGATGTGCGCGCTCATCGCCGGGGACAGATCCTGGTCCTCGGCGCGCACCATGCACCAGCCGAACTCCGAGGTGACCGCCTGGCCGTAATGGCCAAGCACCGTCTCCAGCCGCTCGCGCGCCGGTGCCTTCTGCGAGCGCGCGTTGCGAAACGCCGCGCGGATCGGCTCGATGCCGGCGACAAAACACTCGAACAAGAGCTGCTCCTTGTTCGATACGTAGTAATACACGGTCGGCTTGCTCACCTCGAGCGCCGCCGCGATGTCATCGAGCGAGGTGTTATGGTAACCCTTGTGGTTGAAGGCTTGCGCAGCGGCGCGGATCACGGCTTCGCGCTTGACCTGCCGGTCCCGCGCCCGCTCGCGGCTGGCGCGCCACGGCGAACCGCGTACGGTGGCGGTGGGCGTGGCGGCGCTCGCGGCGAGGTGTGTTCGCCCCGGCGCCGTTTTGCGTCGACTGGTCGTCATGCCGGGTTCAGGATGGATCCATGCAGTACGGGGCCCGCTGCCGTGCAGTATAGCCGCACCCGGACCGGTGTGCGCGTGCGCTGCCGTCGGGGCGAGCCGACGCGTTGACCGTCCCGGCCCGCATGGATCATACTCATCAGTAGCTATCTTACCGGCGCGTAAAGACTTTCTTCCCGCCCAGCGCCCAGCGAGCGAGCCATGCTTCCGAAGCACTCGAGTGCCGTGCAGTCCGCCCATGCCGAGGACCCGGGGTCCGCCCGGCTCAACCCGCCCCTGAGATTCGTATCGGCCGCTTCGCTGTTCGATGGACACGACGCGGCGATCAACATGATCCGGCGCCTGCTGCAGGCCCATGGTGCCGAGGTGGTGCACCTCGGACACAACCGCAGCGTCGCCGAGATCGTGCGTGCGGCGATCCAGGAGGACGCTGACGCCATCGCCGCAACCTCCTACCAGGGCGGCCACAACGAATACTTCGCCTACATGGTGGACATGCTGCGCGAGCGCGGCTGTCCGCACATTCGCGTGGTCGTCGGCGGCGGCGGTACGATCGCCCCCCAGGAGATCGATGCGCTGCAACGCTACGGCGTCGAGCGCATCTATACGCCCGAGGACGGCCGCCGGATGGGTCTCGAGGGCATGATAGACGACGTGTTCGCTCGGGTGCGAGCCGCCCGCAAGCCGGCATTTGAGGCGCGGCCGCTCACTACGCGCGATCCGGTCCAGATCGCGCGCGCCATCTCGGTATTGGAGAATACCGACCCCGCCGACGCGCAGGCCGAACAGATCCGCCGCATGACGCAGCGCTCGCCGAACCGGGTGCCGGTCATCGGCATCACCGGCAGCGGGGGGGCCGGCAAGTCGAGCCTCACCGACGAGCTGCTGACGCGACTGCTGCAGCAATTTCCGGATCGCCAGATCGCCGTGGCGGCGATCGATCCCACCCGCGGGCGCAGCGGCGGCGCGCTGCTCGGGGACCGCATACGCATGAACAGTATCGATACGGATGCCGTATTCATGCGTTCGCTCGCCACTCGGCGACGGCACTTGGCAACCGCCGCGGTGCTCAAGGACGTGATCCAGCTCTACCGGGCCGCCGGGTTCGATCTGATCATCGTCGAGACCGCTGGCACGGGCCAGGCCGACAGCGAGATTGTCGGGCTGGTGGACCGGTCCCTGTATGTCATGACCGGCGAATACGGCGCCGCCAGCCAGCTCGAGAAGATCGAGATGCTCGATTACGCCGATTTGATCGTGCTGAACAAGAGCGACAAGCGTGGTGCGAACGACAGTCTGCGCGACGTGCGCAAGCAGTGGCGGCGTAATCACCCCGAGAACAAACATCTGGCCGACGCCGATGTGCCGGTGTTTCCGACGGTCGCCAGCCGCTTCAACGACCCGGGTGTGAATCGGCTGTTCACGACGCTGTGCGGGCTGATCGGCGCTCAGCGTCTCGGCTCGGCCGCTTGGGAGACGGCCGACTCCGCGCAGCTCGAGCCGCAGGCACGCGAGCCGCTCATCCCCGGCGCGAGGGTGCGCTACCTGGCCGAGATCGCGCGCAACGGCCGCGCCGTGCGCGAACAGATCGAGCGCCAGGCTCAAGCCGCGAGCCGTGCCCAGGGGCTGCATCAGGCGCTGCAGGCCGTCGACGCAGACGCAGTGCCGGCACCGCTCGAACCGTACCCGGATGCGGCGCATCGGGTCGGCGACGCCACACGCCAGGCACTGCGGGCCGCCTACAACGCGGCACTGGATCAGATCGGCGCCGAGGGCATCACTGCGCTCAAGGCGTGGCCCGAACGGGCGCGGGCGGCGAGCGCGGCGACCTACTCCTACAAGGTGCGTGGCCACGAAGTGAGCGGGGAGAACTACAGCGAGACGCTCGCGCATGAGCGGGTGCCGAAGCTCGCGGTGCCGAAGCTGCGCGATTGGGGTGAGCTGTTGCGCTTCATCTGCAGCGAGAATCTGCCCGGCGCCTTTCCCTACACCGGCGGCGTCTACCCGTATCGGCGCGAGGAGGAGGATCCGACCCGGATGTTCGCCGGCGAAGGCGCTCCGGAACGTACCAACCGCCGGTTCCACTATCTGGCCCGGGGACACGGGGCGGTTCGCCTTTCGACAGCGTTCGACTCGACGACGCTCTACGGTGAGGATCCGGATACGCGCCCGGATATCTACGGCCGCACGGGGAACTCCGGGGTGTCGGTCGCGACTCTCGATGACATGAAGAAGCTCTACTCGGGTTTCGATCTCGCCCGGCCGTCGACCTCGGTGTCTATGACCATCAATGGTCCGGCGCCGATGATTCTGGCGATGTATCTGAATACGGCGGTCGATCAGCGCGTCGAGCGGTATCTGCGCGCCGAGGGACTCTGGCGCGAAGCGGAGCGACGCATCGAGGCGCTGCGGCGCGAGGCCGCCGAGCGCGCGAGCGAGCCGCCGGCGTATCACGGCGAGCATCCGGAGGGTCACGATGGTTCGGGCCTGGCGTTGCTCGGCGTGACGGGCGATCAGCTGCTGGAGCCACAGATCTACGAGCGCATCAAGGCCGAGACGTTGAGTGCCGTGCGGGGCACGGTGCAGGCGGACATTCTGAAGGAGGATCAGGCCCAGAATACCTGTATCTTCTCCACGGAGTTCGCGCTCAGGATGATGGGCGATGTGCAGGAGTATTTCATCGAGCGCCACGTGCGCAATTTCTACTCGGTCTCGATCTCCGGCTATCACATTGCGGAGGCCGGCGCCAATCCGATCACGCAGCTCGCCTTCACGCTCGCCAACGGCTTCACCATCGTCGAGTATTATCTGGCGCGCGGCATGAAGATCGATGATTTCGCGCCCAATCTGTCGTTTTTCTTTTCCAACGGCATGGACCCGGAGTACGCGGTGATCGGCCGCGTGGCGCGGCGCATCTGGGCGCGCGCCCTGCGCGATCTTTATGACGGAGGTCCGCGCAGCCAGATGCTGAAGTATCACGTGCAGACCTCGGGGCGGAGCCTGCACGCGCGCGAGATCGCGTTCAACGACATCCGTACCACGCTGCAGGCGCTGTACGCGCTGTTCGACAACTGCAACAGCCTGCACACCAACGCCTACGACGAAGCGTTGACCACGCCGACCGAGGAGAGCGTGCGGCGGGCAGTAGCTATTCAGCTGGTCATCAACCGCGAACTCGGTCTGAACAAGATTCAAAATCCCTGGCAGGGCTCGTTCGCCATCGAGTACCTCACGGACCTGGTCGAAGAAGCCGTGTATCGGGAATTCGATGCGCTGACCGAGCGCGGCGGGGTGCTCGGGGCGATGGAGACGATGTACCAGCGCGGCAAGATCCAGGATGAGTCGCTCTACTATGAGACACGCAAGCACGACGGAAGCCTGCCGATCGTCGGGGTGAACACCTTCCTCTCGCAATCCGACGCCGAGACCGAGCATGCGCACGCCGAGCTGATCCGCTCGAGCGAGCAGGAAAAGCAGGGGCAGGTGGCGGCATTGCGCGCCTTTCAGGCGTGCAATGCGCCGCGCACGCCCGCGGCGTTGGCCCGCCTGAAGCAGGTTGCGGGCACGAACGGCAACGTCTTTGCCGAGTTGATGGAGACCGTCAAGAGCTGCTCACTCGGACAGATCACCCATGCTCTGTACGAGGTCGGCGGACGGTACCGGCGCAACATGTGATGACGGGTCCGGTACGCTCAGATCCGGCTCTCCGAGCGCGGCCAGAATTGCCGCGCGCGCCTGATCGCGCAGGAGCGCCGCGGCGCGCGTGCCCGGCGGCGGCTGGATCGGCTCGAGGATCTCGACCTCGATCCGGGCCGGCCGGGGCAGCTCGCCTCGTGGAGAGAGCGCGACACGGGTGCCGCGCACCACGGCCGGAACCACGGGGCAGCCGGCCCGCACGGCGGTGGTGAACGCGCCGCTGTGAAAGCGCAGCAATCCGGGGCTCGGGGTGAAGGTGCCCTCCGGAAAGAACATCAGGGAGTGGCCCTGGGTTGCGCTGCGCAGCACGCGCAAGGCGTCCGCGCCTCCACGCCGGCGGTCAAAGCGCTCCACGAAGTGCGCGCCGATGCGGCGCAGGAACGTCCCGGCCAACGGCACACTGGCCATCTCGCGCTTGATGACGAACGCGAAGCGGGCCGGCAGGACGGCGGCGAAAACCGGACCATCGAGGTAACTGGCGTGATTGGCCACGATCACACACTGTCCGCTCGGGAGGCGCTGCAGGCCGCGCACCGCCAGAGGCATGCCGGAGCAGGCCAGCAGCGCTCGGGCGAGGCAGCGCGTGGCCGCCCGCCGGCGCGCCAGTGCCGGCAGCGCCAGGGTGACCAGAAACGCGGTGAAGCCGAAGATCAGGAAGACCAGCGCCGCATACACGCTGAATATGACCCTGAGCGGCAGCAGAGCCAGTGCGCGGAACGAGAATGACTGCGTGGATCGATTCTGTGGCATCGTGACGATGGCCGGCGAAAGTGTCGGGTATTGTGATCAGGTTCTCTATTACGTTAACAAGCCGTTCCAATTGTGATGATCGTCACACCGCCGCAGCTCCGGTGGTCACCATACTGCGATCGGCATCGTGACGCCGGGAATTTCGTCAACGGCTCGACACTCGTTGAGCGGCGCCCACGGGTCTGCAGCGAGACAGAAATTGTCCAACGAATCGGCCTCAACCAGTCTCCCAACCCAGCCGGACACGGATCCGTCGGTCGGCCGCTTCCTCGATGCCGTGTGGATGGAGCGCGGGCTGTCGACCAATACCCTGGCGGCCTACCGCGCGGATTTGACCGCGCTGATGCGCTGGCTGAGCATGCGGCAGATGCCGATTATGCGCACTTCGCGCCAGGATCTGCAGGATTTCATCGCTTGGCGCGTGGCCGCCGGCGCCCGACCGCGCTCGACCGCGCGCCAGCTGTCGAGCTTCCGGCGCTTCTTTCGATATTTGATGCGCGAAGGCCTGATTCAAGAGGATCCGACGGCGCAGATCGCCATGCCCAAGATCGGCCGGTCGCTGCCGAAGTCACTGACCGAGGAGGAGGTTGAGGCGCTGCTCGCCGCGCCCGTCGTGCACGACCCGCTCGGCAATCGCGATCGCACCATGCTGGAGGTGCTCTACGCCACGGGGCTGCGGGTCTCGGAGCTGGTCAATTTGCGGTATGAGCAGATCAATCTGAACCAGGGCGTCATCCGCATCCTCGGCAAGGGCAACCGCGAGCGGTTGATTCCGCTCGGGGACGAGGCGGTGCGCTGGATGACGGAATTCGTGCGCGGCGCGCGCGATGAGATTCTGCTCGAGCGGCAGACGGACTACCTGTTTCCCACGCGCCGCGGCGACCGCATGACCCGCCAGGCGTTCTGGCACATCATCAAGCGCTACGCGCGCAAGTCAGGCATTGGCAAGGGGCTCTCGCCGCATACCCTGCGCCACGCGTTTGCGACGCACCTGCTCAATCATGGGGCGGATCTGCGCGTCGTTCAGATCCTGCTCGGCCACAGCGACCTGTCGACGACCCAGATATACACCCACGTGGCGAGCGAGCGCATGAAGGACCTTCATGCGCGCCATCACCCGCGTTCCTGAGCGGCGCGGGTTCGCGGAACGGCTGCTCAGCGCTCGAGGAGCTTGAGCTTGTCCGGCTTGCCGTCCCATTCCTTGGCGTCCGCCGGCGCGTCCTTCTTTTCCGTGATGACCGGCCAGTGCTTGGCGAGATCGGCGTTGAGTGCCTTGAAGGACTCCTGGCCGCCGGGCAGCTCCTCCTCGGAGAAGATCGCTTCCGCGGGACACTCGGGCTCGCAGAGGGTGCAATCGATGCACTCGTCCGGATCGATGACGAGAAAATTCGGTCCCTCGTGAAAGCAATCGACCGGACAGACTTCCACGCAGTCCATGTACTTGCACTTGATGCAGTTTTCAGTCACCACGAAAGTCATCGAATTTCCTTCCAGAACAACGGGCTGTAATGCTGCCCGCGGTCGGCGGCGAGCGGGGCGCCGCGCCGGGCGTCGCATTCTGCCACGTGGCGCGCGCGGCCCGCAAAGCCGCTCGGTCCGCGGGCCTAGGTGAGCCGGCGCTGCAGGGTCGCGAAGTGGTGCGTCTCGCGCTGCTCGGCGCGGTCCTCCAGATAGCGGCGCAGGCTGAACTCCGTGCTCGGAAACGCGAGGTCTGCCCAGGGGATGTCTTCCACCCGGACCAGAGCGGTCTCCAGGCTCTCCGGTCCCGCGCCGTGCTCGTCCGTCCGCATGTCCGCGCGGAAAAACACGTGGACCTGATGGGCTTCGAGCACGTGCACCACGGACAGCAGCGAGCCGATCTTGACCTCGACCTGCGCCTCCTCGCGGGATTCGCGCGCCGCGCCTTCCTGCAACGTCTCCCCGTTCTCCAGGAAGCCGGCCGGCACCGTCCAGTAGCCTCGCCGCGGCTCAATCGCCCGACGGCATATGAGAATGCGTCCGGCGTACTCCGGCACGCAACCGACCACCAGACGGGGATTCTGATAATGCACGGCTCCACACGCCTCGCACACGTAGCGCGGCAAGTGATCGCCAGGCGGTACGCGCACCGTCAGCCGCGCACCGCACTGGCTGCAGAAGCTCATGGTGTGGGGTGAGGGGTGGGGCACCGCGCAACAGGAATAGCTGGGAAACTCTCGGGAGCATAAGCGGCGCGGCTGCCCTTGTCGACCGTGGCGCCGCATGTGTGTGCCGGCGGGCTTGCCTGGCCATGGCGCGCAGCCGCGATGTTGGAATTTCGAGGCGGAACGGCGGCTGGGCAACCGGCACCGCGCAAGGCCCGACCGGTACAGCCGCGCGCCATGGTCCTGATCAGCCCCAGCGCGGCGCCGCGCGCGCTGCGCGGCTGATGCATATCGCGTCGCGGCCGGCGTCCTTCGCCTCATAAAGGGCGGCGTCGGCGCGTGCAACGATCTCATCGAGTGTGCGCGCTCCCTCCGCCGTGGTGGCCAGGCCAGCGCTGAACGTGACACGCAGTTGCGTGGGAGGCTCGCCGGCGGAGACGTCGATGCCCGAGGCCAGCGCGCGCAACCGTTCGACCGTCAGCAGCGCACTGTCGAGTGTCGCCTCCGGAAGCACCAGGAGAAATTCCTCTCCGCCCCAGCGACCGAGGATGTCGGTCCCGCGCAGCGCCTCGCGCGAGAGGCGCGCGAACTCGCGCAGCACGTGATCGCCGGCGGCGTGACCGCATCGGTCATTGATGGTCTTGAAGTGATCGAAATCGAGCAGCGCCACGGTGAGCGGCCGGTTGTGCTCGATTGCCGAGTCGAGCGCCAGGGTGGCCAGCTGCGCAGTGTGTCCGCGGTTCGGCAGGCTCGTCAGCGGGTCTGCATTGGCCAACAGCAGCAGTTGCCGGCGGTGGCGCCGATCCGAGATCAGGATGTAGGACAGCAGGACGATGACCAGACCGCCGGCGACGCCCGCGGTTCCCATCCAGTTCAGCAGCTGGCGCTGCTTGGCGGCCCGATGGGCGGCGGCCTGGAGCTTGCGCCGCAATATGGCGTTGCGCCGGAACTCCTGAGTGGTCCGAAAACGCATCTCCAGAGCGGCTCTCAGGCGTGCCCGGCTGATCCGGTTCTGCGCCTTGAATCGGCGCACGTACTGACTCTGGTCGCGATACGCGGCCGCATACCGGTGCAGCGCGGCGTTGGCCTGTGAGCGGGCGAGATAGGCGGGAGCGACGGTTGATGGCACCATGTCCGCGCCGGAGTGATCGAGCACCTTGTTGAGCAGTGCGAGGGCGTGGCGCGGATGTTTCTCGGCAAGCGCGATTCGCGCCAGCAGCGCGTCGGTTTCCTTGATGCTGGCGTACGCGTTTCCGGCCGCGAGCACTGGTGCGGCACGGTTGCATGCGCGGCGCGCGGCGGCTAACCGTTTCACTGCGAGGTCTACCTGACAGATGCGCAGGTTCGCGTAAGCGACCCCCTGGCGATTGTCGCTCGTGGCGCTGATGGCGCGCGCCCTGCGATAGGCGGCGATGGCGTGATGAAAGTGGTGCATGGAGCGCAGGATCCCGCCTTCGAAGTACAGGTCATTGGCCAGATAGTCGGTCGATTTGCGCGTCTTGTCCCAGCCGATGGTCTGCCGGATCAGCCGCAGCGCCTGCCTGTAGTCGCCCATTCTGCGCAGCACGTTGGAGAGAAGGACGCCCGCATCGGTACGCACGACGGGCAGGCCGAGCGCCTGAGCCTGCATGTACGCCTGGGTGAGGTCGCGGATCGCGAGGTCGGAGCGATTACGCAGTATGTTCAGCTCGCCCGCGGTGATTTCCAGGCACAGAGCGCTGGCGGAGTTCGTCCGTAGCGGGGCGCGGGCTTGCTTGATCTGCCGCAGCGCCCGGACGATCCCGGCCGGCGAGCTGAAACTGAGCGCGTAGCTCGAGAGCAGCTGCTGGTGCAGCGGGTCAAGGGCTCCGCCGAGCAGGTTCAAGCCCCGGAGGGCCGGGGCGCGTGCGGCGTGATACAGGGCCAGCTCGCGGTAGGCGGCTGCCTGGATGGCGTACAGCCCCGCAAGGCGCCGAGGATCGGTGCGCGCGCTGCCGGCCGGCATTCGGGCGACGCGCGCCTCGGCTTTCGCCAGAGCTTCGCTGGCGTCGCGCGAGACCAGGTGGCGCAGCGCGAGGAACTCCTGTTCGTGCACGGGAAAGCAGCCGGCGTGCGCCGGCCCCCCGCTGCTCACGGCCGCGAGCAGCGGGACGAGCAGTCCCGCGCACCATCCCGGCGTTTTTCGTCTTATTGCCGCTAAGCCGACCATCTCTTGCCTCAACATAAGGTTGTCGAAGGACTCGTGGAGCACCTGATTTCACGTTTTTGCGCATTGCCGGCCGCCCGGGGCGAAGCGCCGGGTCCAGCCGTGCGGGCGATCACAGTTGCCCGAGCAACGCGCCGGTCAGCCTGTCGGACAACGCCTGTCGCGGACGTTGCGCGAATCGGTCGAGAACTTGGATCCGACGAAATCGAGCCGGAGCCGTGCCCGGCGGACACGGCTGCACAGCGCCGCGCGGGGTGCTCGTCACTCGATGGGCGCAGGGGATAATCTTCGGCCTGAATTGCGACCTGCTCGCGAACTGTGCCGCCGGGTCCCGTCAGTTGATCTCGAACACCGTGCCGGTGCCGCTCGCGCGGTCGTACTCCGTCGTTTCATAGAGATTCCCTGCTTTTGTTTCCAAGTAAACGTTTGCATACACGGCAGAAAATGCATTATCAGACATTCGACTGTGCCGTACGGCGTCGCGTTGCTGCGCGTGAGTGTTGGTATTCTGTTCCCCGCGCACGTCGCCCTGAAGATCTTCGTCTTCACGGTGCCGGGGTTTGCGCCTCGCTCGGACTGCCAGCGGTAGCCGCGTATGGGGTGATCGGGCTCGAACTCATCGGCGGCCTGGCGTTGGTGCTCGATGTGTATGCCTCGTGGGCGGCCATTTCGCTCGCGATCGAAATGCTCGGTGCGGTCGTCATGGTGCACGGCCACGACGGCCGGCTGTTCACCGACAAGGGCGGCGGATGGGAGTACCCGGCGTTCTGGGCGATCAGCCTCGTCGTGCTGACGCTGCTCGGTGATGGGGCGTTCGCCCTTCCGGCCGGCGGCTCGCGTCGATAGGGCGTAAAGGCCGTGGCCTGCGCAATTGCCGCGAACCCGACCTGAGGTCGGGTTCGCCGCCGGCTGGGGCTCGGGATGTAACGCAGATGCGCGGCGGCGTTGTATGTATGCCGTCATCGCACGTTAAGCAGGAGAGTCACGCAGACGATGATTGCTGCGGCGATCAGCGCGGCCCTCCACCAGGGAACGAAATACGGCACCTCGGTGGTCGGCGCGCGCGTCTTGCAGCCGTGAATCATCGCGGGCAACAGCTTCTCCTTGCGCGCAAAGCGATAAAATCCGATGGCACTCAGGTGCAGCGCGATCATCAGCAGCAACAGGTCGAAATTCAGGGCATGCAGACGGGCGAACAGGCGGCCCGTGCCGTACGAGACCCACCGGGACAGCGGCCCGGAGGCGATACCGTCGCTGTTCACCGCAAACAGACCGAACGTTGTCTGCGTGAGCAGCAGACCGAGCATGGCGAGAATGCTCAATGCGCCGAGCGGATTGTGTCCGACCGGGGAGGAAGCATCACTGCCGCGCCCGAACAGTTTGCGCACGTAGCGGAAGGTGGCGCCGGGCCCACGAACGAAGTCGCTGAAGCGCGCCGTCTGGCCGCCGTAAAATCCCCATGCCAGACGAAACCACACCGCGCAGAGCACGCCGTATCCGGCGAGACGGTGCCACCGCCAGTGATCATGGTCCGCGGTCCACCAGCAGACCCCGAAGAGCACGACGAGGATCCAGTGCGAGAGCCGGGTTGGCAGATCCCAGACGCGGACCTTGACGCTCGGCGCGCGTTCAGCCTCCACTGCCGACTACCACGGGTGCCACAAGGAGCTGCTGCCCCGAAAACGACGGTGACAGCTGTCACAGCTTTGGCCGAGCTTTCTGGCGCGCAGCCGGGCGGCGCCCAGGTCGCGGCTGCCGACGGCCTGCCGCAAGTTCTGCGCGCGACGCAAGATCAGGCGCGCAAACCTCGCGAATTCTTGTGGATGGATCCAAATCGCCGTTCGCGCCCGGGTGTCGACGCCATGCCCCTTGCCGCTGCCGGCGGGGAACCAGCTCGGTAGCGCGGACGCGAGGCGGTCGATTCGGTTCGCGTCGGCTGTGACCACGAGCCAATTGGGATGCGAGCGTCCGATTTGGTCCCTCAGGGAGTGGGCGGTTTTCCCAAGCTCGTGAAAGTGTCTCTGGCGAGCATGAATGATTTGCGCAATCCCGGTCGCGCGGGCGCTGCCGGCGACGCCGATGAGCAGCACGGCGCTGATCGTCGCCATGTGACCGATGGCGCGATCGATCCTGATTCCCATAAGGCTCTAGCTCCTCGATTCGTGATGTATTTGATAGGACACAGCAATCAATGCAGCGCAAAATAATATGATCGGGCGCGGCCGCAAGCGGCTGCCGACCGGGCTCGCGCGCAAGCCGCGGCGCCCTCGTACCTCAATGGCGTGCGAGAGACGGACTCGTCGTCAGAGCGGATTCCCCCATCTCGATGCGATACCGATCGTCGCTGGGCGTGCCTGCCGCCTGTTCTTTCGCTTGGACTGTCTGCGTATCGTGGCGCAATTTGCGGCCCGCGGGCGATTCCCGGGAGATGCGCACGGCGCCCTTACTATCGGCAGGCATAATCGACTGCGGGAAAGCGATCGGAATGTGACCATGTTCAGGGTGGCTGAGTTCCGTATAGGCACGGCTGCGCGCAAATCCGCGCGGGTTCGCGTCCGGGTCCGCCACCTGCGAGCCGATGCGTCAAAAACACCCATCGATATCACGAGGAATGGTGCCTGCGCAACGCCTCCGCGCCTCGGTCCGTGCGGCGCGCGAAGCTTGCCGTACCCGTATGCCCACCTGGCGATGCGAGTGCGCAAGACCTCCGAGCGCGGTTGCTGGCGCTGTGTTCCGTCGAAAACATTCCGTACGCGACCAATCCCCGAGCCAAGCGCGATGCGCAAGCCTATCCAGTTTATATTACAGTTTTCGATCGCCCGGTGAGCTTCCGGGCGGGCCTGTCCGCCGCGCGATCGGCCAGCGCGCTTCGGTGCGTCGGTCCCAGCGGTGGCCCACGACCCCCACCGGGCGTCGGCTTTTGCGTCCGCGCATGCTAAGCAATGGGATGGACGCCCCCACCCCTTAACGGCATCAGCTGTGCCAAAGTGGGAGCGCATGGCAACCACTGGAATGGAGCGGAGGCGTCCACCATGAAGATTACGGCAGTCGGCATTGATTTG
>JAJZZR010000146.1 GCA_021797465.1 Pseudomonadota bacterium
TGGCGCGCGTATGCAGCGGTATCCCCTGGGCCAGTGTCCTTTTCGCGCCGTGTTCGGTGTTCCAACCTCCAAAATGCCACTGCGGGGTATGCGGGGTATTGCGGGGTATCTTTTAGCCCATGCCCTATACTTTTTTATACTCTGCAAAAATTTCGCGCGATTGGGTTGTAGAATACCCCGCAATACCCCGCATACCCCGCACCCCATTTTGGCGCTCATTCCAACTCCTCGATGCGCCATCGCGCCACGCCGTTGCGCGTAGTGCCCGGGGAAACAAGTCGAAGCTTGTCGATGCGACGGCCGGCAATGCGCCGCAGAAAATACCCGACTTTCCAGGCGTTCAACTGCGGCTCCCCTTGGAATGTCTTGGCTCCGGTGGCCTCGCCCAGGATTCCACGCACCTTCTTCGCCGCGGTGTCCCAGCGCGCATTGCCGATCACGTCGCTGACCGTGACCCCTCGCGGCTCTTCGACTCGCTCGCACAGCCTCTTCCATTCCGGCAGCAGCTGGGCAAGCAGCGCCAGCTCAGTGTCGGCCTGGCGCAGTTCCTCGGGCACGACGCTGATGTCCGGCAGACCGAGTGCCGCAAGCGGCTCCGCCACCAGCCGGGTCCACTCCGAGAACCCCGCGCGCGTTTTTACCTGCGCCCGCGCCCCCGATGCGACTATGGTGTAGCAGGCGGTGAGAATTTCCGCGCGCTCCGCAACCGCATCTGCAATCAAATTTGGGCGTTTGAACCTTCGCCTCTCTGGCCGCGCCATCCTGGTGTCGAGCGCGATTTCTACCGTGCGTCGGATAAAGTCATCGGTGACGCCGATGTTGCGCCCGTTGACCAGCACCAGCTGGCTATTGGGACACGTCACATTTTTTGAGAGCCCCAGGTACCGCACCTTGCGCTCTGGTTCCGATACGATTGTGGCCAGCGACGTCAGGTTCACCACGCCGCCGGACTTCCAGTTGTCGAGGCAGATGGTCATTTCGCCGGCGAGCTGGGTGCTGTCGATGCGCTTTTCTATTTCGGCGTTGCCGTCCTCGGCGTTGACCGTGATCACCGCAGGCGGGCGGCCGGTCTGCACTACCGCCGCCAGGGTGCATAGCGTGCTGCCCCCTTCGCCGTGCTCGTGCTTGTTGACCACGAACATGGGGCAATGCGGCAGGCTCGAGCGCATAGCGGCCGATACCAGCAGCCCCACGGCTGCCGCCGCGCTGCGGTCATCGGCAAACCGGAATTCGCTCAGCCACTCATCCTGCAGGTACGTCAGGGCCTCTGCGACTGCACGCCGCGTCGGCTTGGGTAGCGCAATGTTTGGTGCGGTGATCCACATGCGCGAGTCATGGTCGTACCCGCTCGCGCTGACAAGCTCCCCGTCGCGCCATACGGGGGTAGCCGAGATGCCGCGCACTTGCACCGGGATTTTCGCAATGAGGTCCGAGCGGTCGAGCAGCGTCTGGACCAGCTTGTCCGGGCAGTCAGCGGTAACCGGGCGTGGGCCGTCCTTGTAGACCTTCCATTGAGTGAACCCGATTTGGCTATCGATGTGACTGGCCAGCGCGCGTGGCGAAAGCACGTTGAGTGCGAGCACCTGCACCGTGCGGCCACGAAAGCCGGGGCGCTCCACCATGTACGGATGCGTGAGCTGGCCGCCGTAGACCATGAGCTGTTCCGCTTCGCAAACAGCCGGCATCGCAGCGGCCAGCTCGGCAAGCTCGCGCGCGGCCTCACCCGCCCGCAGCTCTATTGCATGTGCGCGAGACTTGCCTCTCGGGAACTTCCATCCATGATCTTGCGCGAGCTTGAAGATGGTCCCTGCCCCGATGCGGTCGGGCTTGGCGGTTTTCCAGGCTTTCTCCGATATCGCCGTGTCGTGCTTGCTTGACAGCGATGACCACTGCATCCATTCGTCGTATCCAGAGCGGCCCAGCGCGCCCTTGATCGCAAGGCACATGGCGATCCATTTGTCGTAGTCCTCATCGGCATTCGGGATGCAGGCGAGCGCTTCTCGCAGCAGCGCCGGATCGCTTGCTCGCAGGGCTTCTTGGTCGTCACGCGCGTTGGCGCCGGCACCAGTCGCCTCGGCCCCGGCCGCTCCCTTCAGCTTGCCGCACGGAGTACCAGTCTTCGCGAGCAGCGCTTCGCATTCGGCCACGTACTCTTCGCACTGCTGGCGGGTCACACCGGACAACTTGCTCACGGGGGTTTTTGTCGGCTCACCGGCGCCGTTCCAGCGGTACGGCTTACCCGTTTCAGGATGAATGTGGTAGCAGACGATCTGCTGACCGTCCGCCAGTATCTCGACCTTGTGAGGTTTATCGCCGGGCTTGTCGCCAGCGAGGGTGTAGTCGCGAGTGTGAATCTTCTTGAACGGTTCGCCCTCAACTCGATAGATCAGCGCAACCTTCGGAGCCAAGCCCACGCGCTCAGGCGCCTTGCCAAAGCGATCGATCGCCAAATCGCGCATTTGCTCCGACAGCTTCGCGTCGCGGATGTCAATGTCTACGGCGATAACGTCGCCCGTAAGTATCCCGGTTCCACAATCAGCGTAGCGGTGCCCCTGCTTGTAGCGATAATGCTGCCATTCCATCAACCCCCTTTTGGGACGTTTGTCGCCGGGCTGGATCGGCAGCGGTCGATACCCGTTTGCAACCAACTGCGGCGCAGTGTCGTCGAATGGGATAACGTGGGATTTTGCGTGCATAGCATGCTTAGAACCCCCGCGCTTTGTGAAGCTCACTGTGACAACCTCGCGTCATACGGGATACCGAGTTCGCCGCAGTTTCGACAGTGCGGGAGCAGCGAATACAGGTAATCACATGCGCAGTCATACGCCTTTGAAGTTCGCAGCTTTGTATGCGACGCCTCCCAGCCAACGGCGTTAATCATGTCCTCGCGAATGCTGTGCAGCCAGTTCCCCGCCGTTCCGTACCAATGCACGTTCGCGCAAAAGTAATGCGGACGGCTATGTTCATCTTCGCGACGGATCGTTTCAACGCGGGCGAGCAGCTTTAGCAGGCGAGGCTCCAGCGCTGCGAGTGCCAGAAACTCCTCTCGGAGCTGTGCCATCGGTACGTGACGCAGAAGGGAGCGATTGGAACCCTTCACTGCCGCAGCTCCAACACGGCCGGCAGCTCCGACGGCGCCATTGCCGCGCACTCCTCGTCGGTGTTGCAAAAGACCCACCCGGCGACCATAACGAACTCTGTCCAGTCCCACGCATG
Source organism: Pseudomonadota bacterium (assembly GCA_021797465.1). Classification (GTDB taxonomy): domain Bacteria; phylum Pseudomonadota; class Gammaproteobacteria; order Steroidobacterales; family Steroidobacteraceae; genus 13-2-20CM-66-19. The sequence goes on from JAJZZR010000146.1 coordinate 3,217, forward strand.
TGGGAGAGGTAGGAAGATGTCCAAATTCGCATTTAGCGCCACGCGCGATCCTCGCGAACACCACGCGGTGGCGGCGATTTCGAAGCCGTCTGTCAAATCCAACAGCCATTGCAGCGCCGGGCGCCACGGGTATTCTGACTGAGCGTTCGGGAAATACCCCAGAAAGTAGCGGCCGTCGCCACATACGGGGTATCGGCGCGGGTCAAGGCGCTTGCGGCGATAGCCGAAGCCGTCAGGTACCAGAGCGACCGGGCCGCGATGGAACAGGGCGATATCGATGCGTGTCGTCTGCCACCCTCGTGGTACATGGCCGAGCGCTCGCGTGTGACGCGCAGTGTTCTGACACGGTCGATGACTGAGGAATTCCGGCACACCGGGCAGCTCGAAGCGATGCATTGTAGTGCGAGCGCGGGGACCGCCTACAGTTCTTGACTTTTTTTGCGACATTGATGAAATCTCCGTAAGTGTAACGTTGTCGCGCTGTTGGCGCGCCCGAAGCGTTTGGCGGCGTGTTCATCGCGGTTAGCCGGGACGTCGTAGTCAGCAACCATCCGGGCACGCTTTGCGAGCCAGCGGTCGTATGCTTCGAGCCTGACAATTAGCTCCTTTCCAACACGCACGAGAGCTCCGGCGGCTACGAGTTCGTTTCTGTACGCTCTGCAGACGTAGTCCGCGCGCTGCGACGTGTGCGGCCAAATATGCGCGGCGCGGGCGGACCACTCCCGCGGCGAAACCGAGGCATAGGCGCCCGCCGGCGAAGCCGATTTCTTCGAGGACATGATGGGGCCGGCCTGTTAGAGCGCGGGCGCGGCGGATTTCTTACGGAGGTACTTGGCGGCCTGCGCGCGTTCAAACGCCTTCAGGTCGCTCAAGCGGAAAAGATACTGCCCGCGCGTGGTGCGCGTGCAGGGCAGGCGCCCCACGCTGGCAAGTTCTCGGAGGTACGTTGCGGAGTAGCGCGTTGCGCGAACAGCGTCTGACATACTGAGCAGAACACTGTCGGTAGCGGAAACTTGATCTTTCATCGCCGGTTCCTCATCAAGGAGCCAGCGGCCGCTCTGCTATTGCGCAGGAACACCGCTGACTCAATCAGCGGAAACAGCGATGTGTGAGTGGCAAGGCCGCACCCTACAAGAGGGCCGCTTTCTATGCGGGCGGTTCCCCCTCGAACAGCACCCGCTGCCCGAGGCACCCGCTGCCACGATCCGACACTGCCGATCCTAGCGGATGGCGACGCGCCTGATAAAGCGCTTCCGTGTTAGCTCAACTTTCGCTCAACCGCCTACACCCAACGCGATGTCCGACACGCGCGATTCCGTTTGGGCTGGAGCATCATCTGGCGATCAAGCCGCAGCGCGTGGCCTCCCTGAACCCGCTGCACGGTAGTGTGCGCTGTGTACCATACCCGGCGCGGCGCGGGCAAGGCCGCGCAGCGCACCCCGGCAGCTGGTTATTGCCTAGCCTATGCCCTAGGTTATCCGGGGCGCCGGCTGCCCCAAGGGCCGGCCTATGCCCCGGCACGGCCCGCGCCAGGCCGGCGTACGGGCCAAACGGCGGCGAACGGCCGGTCCCTCGTGGTACGGGTGCGGGGTGCCCCGGCGCCCGGCTTTTGCACGCGCCAGCGCATACCATAAGCGTAGGCTAGGCCATTAGCCGGCTCGCCTTAGCGAAAGCGTAGCAGTGGCGCGGCAGCTGCCACGGCCGCCGCTGGCCCTGGTGGGCGCGCCAGTGTCTCCGAATGCGCGGCACGTTCAGGCCGCACCCTTTGCGATTAGAAAACTAACAAACGCAGCGCACGCTACGACCATGAATTTCGCCTCCGCAAACCCTACCTTCGCGTCCGGTTCAATCAGTGCATGGCGGATGCCGTGTTCGCTTGACGTATAGCCGTACAGGCTATCCAGGCCTTTGAAAAGGGCCGCGTGAATCGGGTGGGCCTTCGAGAACGCCTTAAGAGCGTCTGATAGGTCGGCGTTTTTCAGGCCAGTCAATACCTTGAGCGTGCTTTCGACGGCGCTGATCGACTCGCGTATTGAGTTTCGGTAGTCCGGCTCCGGGCGCTGCCCGAGCAGTCGCAGGGCCGCAGTGATGTGCTCGCGCGCGCCACCGAAGCGATCGGGCGCTCCGAGGGCTTCGTTTACAGCTGTGAGCTCATTTTCGTCCGTGATCTCTGTTAGCTCGCCGCCGACGAATCTAAACCTTGACCCTTCAGTCTCCAAGATAAGGTTGCATTGTGCATAAAAGTTGCGGTGCCTGAGTAAAACCTGCGGACCCAGGCATTCAATGGTGTCATAGAATTCCCACCATGATCGATTTTCATCGAACCACCACACGCGCATGTTGCGTTGCTGTTGCACTCGGTTGAAACCAACGCTATGTCGTGGCAAGTGATGAAGATCGTAAAACGACCGCAATATGTGATTTCTCCATGCGTCGTGAAGGTCGGCGCCCTCAAAGAGGTATCCGTGTATCAGGTTCCACAATGCGGTACGAAGATCCGGCGGCATGCCTTCCCGCGCCAACGATGGCGGTTGTGTGACTCCAATCCTGTTCGAGAATCGCGTCATAGCGGTATTCGCCAGTTAAAGGGTTCCGCTTAAGGATATCAGTCCAAATGCCACTCTGGCTGACGCCCCACGGGCGCCTTTCGGGGCCGGCCACAGCAGCGGCGGGGCCAGTTTTGCGGGCGCCGGTACAGCGCCAATCAGCCCCCCGGCCACCACACGCCGGCGCCCCCGCGCATTTGGCGCAGGAAACGGGCAGACGTCACGTCTGCTTCGCCGCCTCGAGGATTGCCTTTGCGATACTCATTGAAGTGCTCACCACGGCTGGCTCTTCCAGCGCTTCCTCGATTCCGCCGAGGCGGGCAATAACCCCGGCGGCTATCTGCGCGGCGAGCTGCGCGAGTAGCTCTTGATCGTGCCTGGTCATAGATGTTGCTCCACACTGTCGTGCGACTGCGGTATGCGGCGCTTTCCGAGGAGTCTAGCGCCGTATCCGCAAACGAAAAACCCCGGCCGTCGTGGCAGGGGCTCTCCGTGCGCTCGTCGCTCGGGCGGGGGCGCCTAGTCGATTGCGAGGTAGCCTCGGCGGACCCAGCTCTCGACCCAGCCCTTGACGCGCTCTGTGGGCAGGTCGTCCTTCTCGGCTGCGGTCAACAGCGCCCGGTATGAAATGCCCGTGCGCGTCACCATGTTGTAAACCTTCTGCTTCCTGCCACCCCGGTCGCGCTTTTTCTCACCCGGCTTTATCACGTCGAGCGGTGTGAGCGCGGGCGCCTTGGCCTTGGCGGCCTTTGTTGCCGTAGCGGGCGCCGCCTTGGCCTTTCTCGTCTTTGCCAGTTTCGCGGGCTTAGTGGTCTTGGTCTTTGTTGCGGTTGCCATGTTCGTACCCTCTGCTGTTATTTCGAGAACTTGCTATCGAGCGCGTCGTGCCCGGTGACCGGCGCGCCTTGCACGAGATGCGCGTACCGATGCGTCATGCTCGGCGACTTGTGGCCCAGCACCGCCCCCACCATCGCCAGCGTCGCCCCGTGCTGCAGGAGGATCGAGGCGCAGGTATGTCGCAGGTCATGCCAGTGGAAGTTGACCAGCTCTGCCCTCTTGCGGATTACGCGCCAGCGGTGTTCCAGCAGGCTCTTGCGGAGCGGCCTGCCGTCCGTGTTCAGGAACACGTGTGTCGGTGAAACCACGGTGAGCTTCTTGAGGCGCTGGAGCGCTTCCACTGCGTTGGGCGGCAGGTACACAAGGCGGGGGGTATCTGTCTTGGACTCGCGCACCGACAGCGTCGGCTTTTTGGTGGCGGACTTGTCGCCGGTCAGGTCCAGGTCGCGCCATTCGAGCCGCAGCAGTTCGCCCTGCCGCAGCCCGGTCAGGATCGAAACCGTGATGGCCGCATGCACCACGGTATCCGGCTCGGCCGCTTCCAGCAGCGCGGCGATCTCGGCATCCGAAAGGTAACGTACGCGGCCGCGCGGCTCCTTCAGCATAAGGCGCTTGGGCCAGCCGCGCTCCGGCGGTATCAGGCCGGCGGCAGTGGCCCAATTCCAGCAGGACCGCATTTCGGACAGATAGCGGTTCGTCGTCGCCGGGCCGCGCTGCCTTATCAGCACCTCTCGGGCCTCGCGCAGCCGCACCACGCCGAAGTCGATGATCTTGATGTCCGCGTACCGGTTCACCCACCACGCCAGCAGCCGCGAGCGGTCGTTGAACGTGCGCAGCCGCTTCACGTCCTGGTCCTCAAGGTGCTCGTGAACCAGCTTGCCGATGGTCAGCCGGCCCACGTCCTCGCGCAGGCCGCCACGGCCACGCTGGCCGCGCCACTCCGCTTCCAGCTTCTCGGCCCATTCCTTGGCTTCCTGCTTCGTGTCAAAGGATTTGCCCACCGGCTTGAACCCGGTAACGCGGGCCTGGGCTAGGTAGCGCACCGCGCCGTTCAGCCCTTTGCGCTTTACGATGGTCGCCATGTTGAAAACCCTGTGTTGCAGATGTTGCAGCGGCAGCCCTGCGGCCGCCGCACCCCGACGCCCCTTGCACCGGCTGCTTTTGCCGGTTCGCGGGCTGCGCCGGCACCTCAGGCTAGGCGCCTTGCAACAAATTTGCAACAACGGATCTAAATGGGGGTTTTTTAGGCGGCCGGTTTAGCGCGTAACTTATTGTTTTTACTGGCGGAGAGGGTGGGATTCGAACCCACGGCCCCCGTGAAGGGACGCCGGTTTTCAAGACCGGTGCATTCAACCGCTCTGCCACCTCTCCCGCTTCATGAGGATATCCGAATTGCCGCGACGCGTAGCGTCCCTGCCGCTGCGGATTCGCGGCCGGCCATCGTGGGTGACGAATCTTCCATCACATCGTTCCCGGTCTCAACTGCGGCCGACCGTTCCAGTCCCAACTAGCCCTCGGCATCGCCGCCGGCCGAGCGAATCGGCGGGTCGTTGATGCCGGACTCGGCCCGGCCGGCGCGTGCACCGCGCCGGGTGCGCAGCGCCAGATACGCGAGCGTGACCACCACCACGGAGATCAGGCTCACGTGCAGATCTTCCCCGAGGCCGGGCGTGAACTGCATCGCGATCAGAATGGCTCCCATCGCTCCGATCGCCAGATAGCTCGACCATGGGAACAGCCACAGCGTCACCGGCGGAGCCGGCTCGCCGGCACGCTCGCGCGCCCGGCGCATGCGCAAGTGCGCCAGCGCGATCATTCCGTACACGAACACCATGAGCGCGCCCGAGGCGTCCACCAGGAACGCGAATACGCCCTGCGGCGCCTGGATTGCCGCCAGAATCCCGACAACGCCGGCGGCACTGCACAACAGCACCGAGCGCACCGGCACATGCCGCGCGTTGAGCTTGATCAATCCCAGAGGCGCATCGCCCCGCTCGGCCAGCACGAACAGCACGCGCGAGCAGACGTAGAACGCCGAATTCAGACAGGAGAGCACGGCGGTGAGGATGATCGCGTCCATCGCGAGACCGGCCCAGGCGAAATGCATCCGCTCGAGCGCGAGGGTAAAGGGCGACTGGCCGATCTCGATGTGCTTCCACGGGACCACCGCCACGATGAAAAACACCGAGCCCACGTAGAACATCAGAATACGCACGATGATCGAGGTGCTCAAACGGGCGATCGCTCGCGACCCCGAGGCCGATTCGGCCGCGGCGATGGTGACGATTTCGGCGCCAGTGAGCGAGAAGAACACCGTCACCGCGCCCGCCAGCACCGACACCGCACCGAAGGGCGCGAACCCGCCGTAGGCGACCAGATTGTGGAAGGTCGCGCCGTGGCGGGAGGTCAAACCGAAGGCGAACGCAGCGGTGAGCGCGATGAACACGATGATGGCCGCCACCTTGATGGAAGCGAACCAGAATTCGAATTCTCCATAGGACCGCGCCGACATCAGATTCACGCCGGTCATCAGCGCCATCAGACCGCAGCCGAGCACGCCGGTCGGCACCTGAGCGAACCACGTGTGCAGAATGTTTGCGCCGGCAATCGCCTCGGCCGGCACCACGATGATCCAGAAATACCAGTAGAGCCATCCGGCGATGAACCCTGCCCAGGGCCCGAGCCCCGCGCGCGCGAATTCGGTGAACGAGCGCACATGCGGCATGCCGAGGGACATCTCCCCGAGCATGCGCATCACCAACAGCACGAGCGTGCCGGTGATGATATAGCTCAGCACGATGGCCGGGCCGACCGCGGCAATCGAGGCGCTGCTGCCGACGAACAGACCGGCGCCGATGATCCCGCCGATCGAGATCATCTCCAGGTGGCGCGGCTTGAGCGATCTGCTGAGCTCGGGCATCGGTTCCCCCCCGCGGCCGGCAGCTCAGTCCGGCGCGAGCCGCGTCAGCCCGCCGAGATACGCTCGCAGCGCATCGGGTACGGCCACCGAGCCGTCGGCCTGTTGGTAATTCTCGAGCACGGCCACCAGCGTCCGTCCCACCGCAAGACCCGAGCCATTCAACGTATGCAACGGCTCGGGCTTGCCCTGTGGCGTACGCCAGCGCGCCTGCATGCGCCGCGCCTGAAAGGCCTCATCGTTGCTGCACGAGGAAATCTCCCGGTAGCGGCGCTGCGACGGCAGCCAGACTTCGATGTCGTACGTCTTGGCGGCACTGGCGCCGATGTCCGCCGCGCACAGCGCCATGGTTCGAAACGGCAGCCCCAGCCGCTTCAACACTTGCTCGGCATGGCCGGTGAGCGCCTCGAGCGCGTCATAGGAACTCTCGGGCCGCACGATGTGCACCAGCTCGACCTTGTCGAACTGGTGCATGCGGATCATGCCGCGGGTATCCTTCCCGGCCGCGCCCGCCTCCGAGCGGAAACACGGCGTGTGACACACGAAACGCAACGGCAGCGACTCGGCGCCGAGGATCTGCTCGCGCACCAGGTTGGTGACCGGCACCTCGGCGGTCGGAATCAGATAGAAATCCTGCGCGCCGGCCACCTTGAACAGATCCTGCTCGAACTTCGGCAGCTGGCCGGTGCCGAACAGCGCCTGGCTCTGCACGAGGTACGGGACATACACCTCGGTATAGCCGTGCTCGAGCGTGTGCAGGTCGAGCATGAATTGCGCGAGCGCCCGATGCAGCCGGGCGATCTGCCCGCGCATCACCACGAAGCGCGCCCCCGAGATACGCGCGGCGGCTTGGAAGTCGAGCCCGCCCAAGCGCTCGCCGACCGTCACGTGATCGAGCGGCTGGAACTCGAAGGCGCGCGGCTCGCCCCAGCGGCGCACCTCGCGGTTGTCCGCCTCGCTCGTTCCGTCCGGCACCGACTCGTGCAGGAGATTCGGCAGCGCGAGCTGCCAGCCGTCGATCTCGGCCTGCACCGACGTCAGGGCCCGCTCGACCGCCGCGAGCTCTCCGGTCAGCTGCTCCCCGCGCGCCAGCAGCGCGCTCGCGTCCGCGCCGCGCCCCTTGGCCATGCCGACCGCCTTGGCATTGGCGTTGCGCTCGGCACGCAGCCGATCCGACTCCAACTGCGCGCCCTTGCGCCGCTCCTCGAGCGCGCGCCACGCGGCAACCTCGAACACGACGCCGCGCCGCGCCAGATTACGGGCGACAGTCTCGGGGTCGGAGCGCAGCAGCTTCGGATCGATCACGGTTTGGTGTTCCTCAATTTCGCCAGTGCCTCGCCGATTTTGATCTCGAGACCGCGCGGCACCGGACGATAGTATCGCCGATCGGGCATACCGTCCGGCAGATACCGCTCTCCGGCGGCAAAGGCCTCGGGCTCATCGTGCGCGTAGCGATACCCGTGCCCGTAGCCGAGATTCTTCATCAGCCGGGTTGGAGCATTGCGCAATCTCAGCGGCACCTCGAGCGTACCGAAGCGCTCGACGTCGGCTTGCGCCTGCCCGAATCCCACGTACACGGCATTGCTCTTCGGCGCACAGGCCAGATACACGACCGCGTTGGCGATCGCGAGCTCACCCTCGGGGCTGCCGAGGCGGTCGTAGGCCTCCCATGCGTCGAGCGCCAGCGCGAAGGCGCGCGGATCGGCAAGCCCGACATCCTCGATCGCCATGCGCACCGCGCGGCGCGCGACATACAGCGGATCGCAGCCGCCGTCGAGCATGCGGCCGAGCCAATACAGCGCCGCATCGGGATCGGTGCCGCGCACCGATTTGTGCAGCGCGGAGATCTGATCGTAGAACTGCTCGCCGCCCTTGTCGAAGCGCCGCCGCGTTCCGCTCGCCACTTCTTCCGCGCGCTCGAGGGTGATCTGCGACTGCGGCGGCTCGCTCGCTTCGGTCAGACTCGCGGCGAGCTCCAGCATGTTGAGCGCGCGGCGGCCATCGCCGTCGGCGGCGCGCGCGATCAGCTCCAACGCGGCCTCCTCCGCCTCCAGCCCGAGCGCGCCGAGCCCCCGCTCGCCATCGGCGAGCGCCGAGCGCAACAGGCGCACCAGATCCGCCGCCTCGAGCGGCTTCAACACATACACCCGCGCCCGCGACAACAGCGCACTCACCACTTCGAACGAAGGGTTCTCCGTGGTGGCGCCGATGAAGGTGAGCGTACCGTCCTCCAGATACGGCAGGAACGTGTCCTGCTGCGCCTTGTTGAATCGGTGCACCTCATCGAGAAACAGGATCGTCGGCCGTCCGTTGTGCTCGCGTTCGGCGCGCGCCGACTCGACCGCGGCGCGTATGTCCTTCACGCCCGCCATCACGGCCGAGAGCGCGATGAATTGCGCCTGACTGCGCCGGGCAATCAGCCGGGCCAGGGTAGTCTTGCCGGTGCCGGGCGGACCCCACAGGATCATCGAGTGCAACCGGCCGGACTCGATCGCCTGACGCAACGGCTTACCGGGCCGCAACAGGTGCTCCTGGCCCACCACGTCCTCCAGCGAGCGCGGCCGCATCCGGTCGGCGAGCGGCCGAGCGGCATCGGGCGGCACTGTCGGGGCGGCGCTCAATGCAGCGGGTGGCCGATCACGTCGACACCCGGCGGCGGCGTGAATCTCAGGTCGGCGGCCGGCACGGGCCCGTTGATCCGGATGTGCTGAAAGGTGACCGTGGCGACCTGCCCCAGCGTGTCTTCCAGAATCATCTTCGTCAGCGTGCCGCGGTCGAACCCGAACAGCGCGCTGCGGAAATCCGCCCCGCTCGCCTGGCGCGGCGCCACGTACACCCATTGCAGGCCTTCGCGCCGGCCCGCCAGACGCTCGCGGAAGGACTTGCGCACGTCGACCGTCCCGGACAGCAGCATCGCCGGCGTCGCCGACAGCGCCGCGCTCAGCGGCTGCACGGTCACCTGCTTCAGATCACGGTCGTAGAACCAGAGGTTGCGGCCGTCGGCAACCATCAACTGGCCCCCGCCGCGGGAATGCAGCGGATGGATGTTCCAGCGGAACTTGCCCGGGCGCTGCACGATCAGCGTGCCGGCCGAATGCGACAGCACGCCGCCATGAGCATCGACCAGCGTCTGCTGGAACCTGACGCGCAGCGTATGCAAATGCGCCAGAAAGCGATCGAGCGGCGTCGGGGCGCTCAGCGCCTTCGCCGGCGGCGCGGCCCGCGCCGCGAGCGCGGGCGCCGGGGTAAGAACCAGGGCCGCGGCGGCCAGCACCCACGGTGTCGATACGTTGCGCATCAGAATTCAGTCCTCCGGCCGCGCCGGCACCAGCACCTCGCGCGCGCCATTCGCTTGCAACGGGCCGACCAGACCCGCCGCTTCCATCGCCTCGAGCAGCCGCGCCGCTCGGTTATAGCCGATCTTCAGCCGCCGCTGCACGTACGAGATAGACGGCTTGCGCTCGGTGGTCACGATCCGCACCGCCTCGTCGTAGAGCTCGTCCTGCTCCGGATCGGGGATCATCCCGCCCTCGCCCTCCTCGCCCGGCAGACCCGGGATCGGCGTCTGCGGGCCAGTGAGAACCTCTTCGATGTAGTTCGACGGCGCGGCTTTCTTCAAGGCCTCGGCCACACGATGCACTTCCTGGTCCGAGACAAACGCGCCGTGCACGCGCGTCGGCACCGATGTGCCCGAGGGCAGATACAGCATGTCACCGTGCCCGAGCAGCGTCTCGGCCCCCATCTGGTCGAGAATGGTGCGCGAGTCGACCTTGGCGGAGACCTGGAACGCGATGCGGCAGGGAATGTTCGCCTTGATCAGACCGGTGATGACATCCACCGACGGGCGCTGGGTCGCCAGCACCAGGTGGATTCCCGACGCGCGCGCCTTTTGCGCCAGGCGGGTGATGAGCTCCTCGACCTTCTTGCCGACGATCATCATCAGATCGGCCAGCTCGTCGATCACCACCACCAGATACGGCAGCGCCGTCAAGTGCGGGATCCGACTCTGATCCACGCTCGGGTCGTTGGCCGCGCGCGCGAGCAGCACCGGATCGAGGATCGGCTTGCCGGCCTCGATAGAATCCTTGACGCGGCGGTTGAAGCCGGCGATGTTGCGCACCCCGAGCGCGGCCATCAGCTGATAGCGCCGCTCCATCTCCGCGACACACCAGCGCAAGGCGTTGGCCGCCTGCTTCATGTCGGTGACCACCGGCGCGAGCAGGTGCG
>JAJZZR010000545.1 GCA_021797465.1 Pseudomonadota bacterium
TCTAGTGGTGGCTCGAGCAGCGCCTGCGGACCTGGCCGGTCGCGTTGCAAGCCTCGGGCCGAGAGCTCTTTCGACGGACGGATCCCTTCGTGCAGCTGCCGCCCTGGGAGCGCTGCCGCCAGTGCGTTCGGGGCGTCGATGGGGCCGTCCGGGAAGTGCTCTCGATCTGCCTGCCCGAAAGTTGGCACTGTCTCGCCCGGGACGCCTCCGTCGAGGATGCGCTCGCCGCGCTCCTGGGGCGCTATTCCTCGGTCGCGGGGGACGACAGGAGATTCGCCGCCCGGCTCGACTGCACGGCGCCGGATTGATAGTACCGCAGGAACGTCATGACGCTGCGGTGTCCGGTGAGCGCCATTGCCTCTTTCAAGGGCACGTTCTGCCGGCCGGCTTCGGTGATGAAACCGGAGCGTAGGGAGTGGGCGCCGAAATCCCCCTCAAGCCCGGCGAGCGCCGTGCGCCGCTTCACGATGTGCCAGACGGCCTGGTCGGCGAGCGGCTCGGCGGCCTTCGAGCCGCGGATGCGCCGAAAGATCGCCCCTGAGGTCACCCCGGAGGCCTCAAGCCAGGCGGCGAGGCCCGCGGCGGCCACCCCGACGACCGGCTTCACAGCATCCTCGTTGTCCGCCGTGCCCGCCTGGTCGGTCTTCGAGTGCGCGAGTCGGTAGAGATACGTCTTGTCGTCCACCTTCGTGAGATTCTCCATCACGGCGCCTGCGACCTCGGAGCGCCGCCGGCCGCCGGAGGCCCAGGCGAAAAGAAGCAGCGCCCGGTCGCGCACGCCGACGAGGCCGTCCGTACAGGTCTCGAGCATCGCGGTGAGCGGATCCTTGGTGAGCGCCGCTTTGGCGGCCGGTCGCACCCCGCGGGTCGCGTGGGCGCGGCGGATGCGTCGCACGAGCTCCCGGACTGCGGGATCGCGGACGGGATTCGCGAGTTCGCGCAGCTGGTGCGCTTTGGAGAGCACCGCAAGGCGATGCAACACCGTGTTGAGCGCCGGGGCGCCGCGGGAGGCCTTGAACCCACCGGCCACCAGGGCCTCATCAATCGCATCCGGCAGATCATGGACGAGTGCGCCCTCCGCAGCACCGGGTGCCCCGGCGCCGCCGGCGCGCTGCACGTGATCGACCAGGAACTGCAGCACCACCGGCACCGGCAGTGGCAAGGCGAGGGCGCGCCGATAGCGCAGCCGAAACCACGCCACCCAGTAGCGGAGCGCGCTCGCATAGCTGCGCACCGTGTTCGCCGATTCCCCTTCCTTCAAGAGCGCTGCGACGGAGGCCTGCGCCTCCGCATGCAGCACCTGCGGATCGAGCCCTGTCACGCAATCGCGCGGCACGAGGGCGGCGCGCGTGCGGGTGCCGGTTGGGTGAGTGTGCCGTTTCCGCATATTTATAGTAGAATATGTGTTATATACCGCTAATGTCAATGTCGACTCATGGTAAGGATCTTTTATCGTGAGTCATTTTACGACAGGGTAGGGCACCGAGTGACCACCGAATCTCATCCCGAGGAAAAGCCCGCCGCCCGGCACCGCTCCGACGCGCCGTACGAATCCCGGCTCACGCCGGCGTTGGATCCCGCGACCGCAGAGCCGCCGTCGGACGATGCGCAGAGCGCACCGGAGCGGCGCGCCGCCGGACCACCGCGGGCCCGGCGCGTCTCGGCCGCCGAGGTCTTCGCGGCCGCCGACGCACTGCTCGTCGAGGGCCACCGGCCCACCATCGACCGGGTCCGGGTGTGCCTGGGGCGCGGCTCGCCCAATACCATCAATGAGCATCTCGATGCCTGGTGGCGCCAGCTCGGCGCCCGGATCCGCGACCTCCCCGGACAGGAATTCCCGCAGCTGCCCGAGCGCGTCGCGCACACGTTGCAGCTGCTCTGGAATGAAGCGCTGAAAGGTGCGCACGACGCGCTGCGTGACGCCGTGACCGCCCGCGAGGACGCGCTGGAGCATCGGGAGAAGGCGCTGACGGAACGTGAGCACCAGTTGGAAGAAGAGCGGCAGGCTCTGGCGGCCCGCGGCTCGGCACTCGAGGACAGTCTCGCGCTTGCCCGCGCCCAGCTCGGCGAATCCAATCAGCGCGCGGCAGCTCTCGAGCAGGCGCTACGCGACCGCGAAGAGTCCCTGGGGAGCCTCCAGCGGCGGGTCGAGCAGCTCGAAGCTCAGGCCGCGAGTTTCGCTGACCGACTGGAAGCCGAGCAGAAGGCACGCGTTGTCGAGCGTGCCAAATTCGATGAACGCTATGATGCCGCCGAGCGGCGGTGGTTGACCGAGGTGGACCAGGCGCGAGAGCGCCTCAAGGTGAGTGAAAGGCAAGCGCGGGCCGACGCCGCGGACTGCGCTCGACTCCAAGATGAGCTCCAGCGCGCGAAGCGCGAAGCACTCGAAGCGGTTCACGAACTGAAAACCGTCCGCGTGGTCAACGCGGAGCTACGTGAGCGCATCAAGGCCTTCGGGGATCATTCGACGGCGTCCACCGGTCGGCGTCGCAAGTCGCGGCGGCCCCAACGGACGGCGTCTCCACGCAAGCGAGCGAACAAGACCCCGTAGTATTCAGATTCCCAAGGTCCAGCGACGCGGGACAGGGGAGATGCATGCCGACCGCAAAAGAGCTTCTTGCAGGGCGAACACTCAACAATGGCTGGAAGGTGACGCAGAGGGTCGCACACGCGGCGGGTGAAACCGGGGGTCACTTCTCCACCGGCTACCTCGTGGAGTCTCCTTCGGGGACACAACATTTTCTGAAGGCGATCGATTTTGAAGCGGCCATGCGAGATCGAGACCCGGCCCGGGCCCTTCAGGCTTTGACCGAGGCATTCAACCTCGAGCGCGACATTCTGAACCTGAGCAAAAGCAAGCGCATGAGTCATGTCGTCACGGTCATCGAAGACGGCACTGAGACGGTATCCGTCCCCGGCCCACCGCCGGCCGACCCACCGCAGACCGTTCAGTACCTCATTTTTGAGCTCGCGCACGAAAGCCTGCGGCACATGGTCACGGTGTCCAAGCGGCTCCCGATGTCGCAGGCGCTTTCGGCCCTCCACAACATTGCCAACGGGCTACGACAGCTGCATGGCGCGCAGGTCGCCCATCAGGACATGAAACCCTCGAATGCGCTGCGCTTTCCGGACGGGCTATTCAAAGTCTGCGATGTCGGACGGGCGTCGATGAAGGGGCGCGCGGCGCCGCACGATGGCTTGCCTTTCGCGGGCGAACGCACTTACGCCCCTCCCGAACTCCTGTATGGCCAGGTGGATCCGGATTTTGTGGTACGCCGGCTCGGGTGTGATGCGTATCTGCTGGGGAGCCTTGCCGCATTCCTGATTACTGGCTTGCCCATGACGGCGATGATTGCGGAGGAGCTCGATCCGGCGGCTCGGCCGGCGGTATGGACCGGCACCTATGCTGGCGTTCTCGGTCAGGTCCGGGCGGCCTATGCTCGAGCGCTCGATCGAGTGGCGGGCGAGATTCCGGCTGACGCCCCGTACCGAGACGAGCTGCTGACCTGCATCCGGCAGCTCTGCGACCCGGATCCCGCTCTGCGCGGCCACCCGCTCACGCGGGCAACGCTCGCTGGCGTCGGGAACGTCTTTGATCTCGAGCGCTACGTCTCGATCTTCGATCGCCTGTCTTACGAGGCAAAGATCGACGAGCGACGCAAGGCCCGTCAATGAGCATCAGTCAGCCCGACGCCAACAGGCGCCTTCTGCCACGATGGCGGTCTTCGGAAGCGACCATCTCGACAGCGGAGCTCGCGAGTACCTCGACCGTACAGAAGGAACCCGAGCCAGATGCGCACTTCGAGGAGCGCAAGCTCGAATGGGAACACGAGCATTCCATTGAGGTTGCCGCCGAATTGGTTGCCTCAGGCATCGTGCTCGGTCGCCTCAATGAGGTCGAGCCTGCGGTCCGGATGCTGGCAGACAATGCGTCCGATGCCACCCCGAGCATCCGGGCGGTCGCTCGGCGTGCGCTTGATGAGCGCTCAACAAACCCAACGGAGTCACCGAGACTTCGTCCCGGACGCCTCGATCCGACCGCTATTTACAGCCGAATCAGTGCATTGCGTCGACACGTGCATCTGCACCCGCGCGATGCCTACGCGTGGGTCGACCTCGCGCGGCTCTACACCATCTTGGGCCAGACATCGAGCGCCGATCGGGCGATCCGCATCGCCATTCGCCTCGCGCCAGAGGATCGGTTCGTATTGCGATCGGCCGTTCGGTACTTCGTGCACGTCGAGGATCCGCCGGCTGCACAACGGCTCCTGAACGGCGCGCGCGCAACACGGGTCGATCCGTGGCTCATCGCGGCGGAAATCTCGGTATCGCAAGTCGCCAATCGGCGGAGCCTGACGGCGTCCATCGGGCAGCGCGGCCTTGATCATTCCCGGTGGACTCCCCGGAGCAGTTCCGAACTGGCGGGTGCCCTCGGGACTTTGCTTCTTGAGGATGGTGCGACGCAAAAGGCGCGGCAATTCTTTCGACGCAGCCTCGAGGATCCGACCGAGAACGCGATTGCCCAAGCTCAGTGGGCCAGTCAACGTACTTCAGGTCTCGTCGTACCCGCACCATTGTTCCAGCAGCCCACCACTTACGAGGCTCAGGCGCTGCGTGCTCGCCTCGACGGTCGCTGGGAGGCTGCCATCTCGAGCAGCTGGGAGTGGGCCGACTTCGAGCCGACCTCAAGTCGACCCTTAATGATGGGGTCCTATGTGGCAAGCGTGGTGTACGGGGATGGTACCACCGTACTTGATTTCAGCGAACGCGGTCTGGATGCGGAACCCCATAATCCGGGTTTGCTTAATAACAAAGCGGTTGGACTCGCCTATCTCGGTCGAGTCTCGGAAGCGGTAACGATTCTCGCCAAAGTCGCAATTGACGCGAGCCCACAGTTCATTCAACCAGCCCTCTATGCGACGACCGGACTTCTCGCGTTTCGTGCTGGCGATTTCGCGACAGGACGGAAACTCTACGAAAGAGCCGCGACTCACCCCTACACCAAACGGGATCGCGATGTGCGCATTCTCGCTCTGTGGCACCTGGCGTTGGAGGAGGCTCTCGCGCGAACCGATCAGGCCGAGGCTGCCGCTGCACGGGCGGAGCGTGCGAGCAAAGACACCAAGCTCGCCGAGGTGGCGGCACTTCGAAAACGTCTCGAGGGGGCCAAGAGCGAAGCGCATGCGGGCCGAAGCCGACATTGACAAGTGCACAAAGGACCAAGTGCACAAAGGACCAGCGGCGGCCGCTGCAGATCATTTGTGTCACCCGGGTAAGAAATGCGAGTCATTGATGTCACCCAGAAGCTCGCGGGGGACATCAATGAGTAGTCTGGCGCCAGGCTGACCGCGACCCGCGCCGGGACCAGTGTCACCGGAGCGCCAACTCATTGAATAGCCGCATGTTCTCGGTGACGCCTATGAATTGGCGGGTGACACGATTAAACAGCCCTCACATGTGCCTTTGATTTCATAGTGCGAATATACTACATATTCATGTCACCTAGGACGATAACGATCACTTATCGTACGTTGTGGCGAAAGCTAGGGCAGGGCGGTTTTGAGCGTCCTTGGACAAGAGTGATACCGGGAGCACGCCGATGATCATCGCGATCACAGACCGCGCCGGCGGGAGCCGCGCCATTGGGGACATCCAGCCGTGCGGGCGTCCATTTGCCCACCCAGGGCTAGGGTTCACGTGGCTGAAGTTTCCAATGGCCGTGCAGCTCGAGCCGCTGGATAAGCCGCCGGCCTATCTCACCGCGTTCCTGGCTGAAATAGCCGTCACCGTTCCGGGACAGACCCCCGTGTCGCTCGGACGTGCCCAGCCGAATATCAGCCTGGCCCTACGAACCATTGAGCAGCCACTGAGACAGCCCTTCGAGATGTGGCTACACCTCTCCGGTGAGCAGATCGAGGCACTCGAGCGGCGACGCGAGGGCCAGCGACTCGAGTTCCACGTCAACCTGAGCCTGCAGATTCACTACGACGGCGCCATCCACTGGGTCCGAGATGACGTCCGGTTTCACGTGAACGAAAGCGATTGGGCGGAGATCCTGCGCCAGATCGGATATCTCGATCGGCTCATCGTTGCCGTGGATCTCCCACTCGAGGCCCCCGAGCAGATCCGCAGCGCCGTGCAACACATGCGCGCTGCGCATCAGCACCTCATTGCCGGGCGGTATACTGACGCTGTCGGCGTGTGCCGCCGGGCGATGGAGAGCCTGCACTCCTTCGCGGATGACGCCACGGCAAAGGCCATCAGGGACGCCTTTGCCACGTCAATCGAGACCCGTAAGAAGATGACCCCAGGGCAACGCGCCGAACTCGTGCGCATGGCGGTGCACCACTTCTCACACCCCGCGCACCACGAAGAGCCCGGCAAGCCCGCGGAGGTCTACAGCCGTCAGGGCGCCTTGTTCGTCCTCAGCGCGGCCTCCGGCGTCGTCTGGGAGGCCCTCGGCCGTCACCGTGAGGCGCCTGCCGGACCCGGTAGCCCGCAGGGGGCAAGCACATCATGAGCACCCCCTCCGCAGGCGCGTCGGCCACGGAATCGCCCGCGGCGCGACGATCCGCGCCCCTCACGCGCGAAGCAGTGTTTGCAGCCGCTTGGGCGCTCACTAAGGCGGGTAGCCGACCGACGATCGAGCGCATTCGGTTGTACCTCGGTAACGGTACGCCCCGCGGATCCCCAAACACCGTGAACACCTACCTCACGCAATGGTGGGAAGAACTCGCGGTGCGTGTCGCCGGGGAATCGGTCGAAGCTATCCACGGGCTGCCGCCGAGCGTTTCGGGAACCCTCGAGACGCTCTGGAATCAGGCGCTCGTCGCCGCCAGGGAGAAATGGCTCGATGAGCTCGCCGATCGAGAACGGACCATCGTCGAGCGTGCCAGGACGCTCGAGGAACAGACCAGGGAACTCACCGCGCGCGAGCAAGCTCTCGCCGCTCGGGCCAGTGCTCTCGAGGCGGCCCTCGCGCTCGCACGCGAGCAGCTCACCGCGGCGAACCAACGCGCCGAAACCCTCGAGGCCACTGAAGTACGCCGAACCGGAGAAATTGCGGCCCTGCAGGAGCACTGCCGCTCGAGCGACGCCGAGATCCGTGACCTGCAGAGGCAGTTCGAGGCCGAGCGCACCGAGCTTGCGCGTCGCTTCAACGCCGAACGGGCCGATCTCGCGAGTCGGTCAGATGCCGCCGCGGCGAGGCTGCTCCGTGCATTGGATCAAGCCCGCGAGCTCGCCCGGGAGCGCGCTCAAGAAGCGAAGCGCGCCACCGCCGAGGCCAGAGCCGCGATCCAGCACCGCGACCGCCTGCAGCGTGAGCTCGCGAAGGAGAGAGCGAAGCGCCCCGCCCGGCCGGCGAGACGGCGCGCAGTGCGGTAGGCGCCCATCCTGGGGCCAGAACTCCGAATGGAACACGAGGCAGGAGTCGAACCTGCGTGCTTTGGGGTCAAGACCCAACGGGGATACCGGCAACCCACGGCTCGTGTGCGATTGATCTGGATCAGGCGGCAGGAATCGAACCTGCGTGGGCTGCGTTCAGAGCGCAGCTGGGATACCGACAACCCACACCTGAGCAATCTGGCAGGCCGCCATGGACTCGAACCATGCAAGGCCGGTTTTGGAGACCAGCCACCGCCCTGCGGGCGACCTAGAGTTGGCGGAGCGCACTGTTGCCGCCACAGATACCCTTGCGGACACGACGCGGTTTCCGGCCGGTCCCGAGTCTCACTCGGTTTGCGCTCCAGAATGGCGGAAGGCGGAGGGCACGATCCCCACACCCGTCAGGGTGCCTCTGGTTTTCGAGGCCGAGACGAGCCCATGCTCGTTTCACCTTCCAAAATGGCGGATGGCGGTCGGTTGAGATCCACATACCGTTGCCGGTACCAGCCGGGTTCAAGCCGGCGGCGCACCCCGTGCGCTTCACCATCCAGAATTGGCGGAGAGCAGTGAACTCGAATCACACGCCATTGCTGGCGCCCGTCGTTTAGCAAACGAGTGCGAGCCCCGCTCGCTTTACTCTCCGAAATGGTAGGCCGCCCGAGTACTGCCCTCGGTTTTCCGGGGTAAAAGCCCGGTACTTCGCTTGCAAAGTTTGCGGCCTGAAATTGGTTCCCCGCGGCCGATTTGCACGGCCCCTTCCGCGTTACGAGTGCGGCGTCCCGCTGTCTGGACTTGCAGGGAATGGAGCCCCCCGAGCGACTTGCGCGCTCCTCTCCGAGGTACAAGCTCGGCGCCTCGCTGTCTAGGCGTGGAGGGCATGTTGGAGCCGAACCAGGGAATTGCACCCTGCCTCTCGTCCTTACCAAGGACTTGCTGCGCTATCTCAGCTTGATCGGCGTATCTGGCCTCCCGAGCTGGAGTCGAACCAGCGCAACACGCCTTCGGAGGGCGCGTGCCGCATTCCATCGGCCGGGAGAGTATGGTTGTCCTCCACGGTGTCGAACCGTGCCGTCGCCGCTGATCTGGCAGCTCTCCAGAGCTTATAGGGCTCCGCCGCACACCGGTGCTGAGGACATCATCTGGTGCGTTCGGTGGGAGTCGAACCCACAACATCAAGGCTCTCGACCTTGCACGTATGCCGATTCCGTCACGAACGCGTGGGTGGCCTCCCCGGTCAGACTCGAACTGACATCCCGCAGCTTAGGAGGCCGCGCACCGATCCTGTCGGCGGGGAGATCCTGGCGCCCTGAGTAGGACTCGAACCTACAATCGTCGGCTTAGAAGGCCGTCTACCGTCCTTCGGCCAGGGCGAACTGGAGCGGGCGAACGGAGTCGAACCGTCCCGTGCCTCGTTGGCAACGATGCCGCGCACCATGCGCGCCCGCGCAATTGGTCAGGGTGACAGGACTTGCACCTGTGGCCTCCGAGTTCCGGGCTCGGCCGTCTAACTGCTGACTTACACCCTGGGATTGGTCCGTCCCGCAAGATTTGCACTTGCTACCTCTCGCTTATCAGGCGAGTGCACGTCTGCATGTGCTCCGGACGGATGACTGGTCAGGACGGCAGGACTCGAACCTGCCTGGCCTGCTCCCAAGGCAGGCGGCCAACCTCTGGCCCACATCCTGGATCTGGACACGCCGACTGGATTTGCACCAGCATGGCAACGCTTTGCAGGCGTGCGCCTAGCTACTCGGCCACGGCGTGGTCTGGGGTGACGTACAGGAATCGAACCTGTTATGGAGTCCGGTCACAGCGGAGTCCGCCTCCAAGGCAACGCCACAGGGATGGTACCGCCGGCGTGACTCGAACACGCATCCTACCGCTTAAGAGGCGGAGCTTTAGCCTGTTAAGTTACGGCGGTGTCGACTGGTGCCGACCGTGGGGCTCGAACCCACAAGACGACAGGTTTGAGCTGTCGATGTCTGCCTGATTGCATCAGGTCGGCGTGCTTGGTGCGCCACGAAGGGCTCGAACCTTCACTGGCCGGGGTTTAGACCCGGTGCCTCTGCCGTTGGGCTACTGGCGCGGAATGCCTCCCGAGTAGGATTCGAACCTACGACGACGGCGTTCGTAGCTCCGTCTCCGTCCACCGGCCGGGAGAGTCTGGTTGCGGGAGTGAGACTTGCACTCACCTTGTTCGGCTTATGAGACCGTCGCGAAACTACCTTCGCCTATCCCGCATCAATGTGGTGCCCCTGGCAGGAGTTGCACCCGCACGCACTGGGCAGTGAGGTCTAAGCTCAACGTGTCTGCTGTTCCACCACAGGGGCATGAATCTGGCGATGCCATCGGGACTCGAACCCGAAATACCAACGCTTGAAGGGCGCGGCGTTCGTCCGGCTACACTGGCATCATTTGGCGATGCGTGTGGGAGTCGAACCCACAACTACCGGCTGAGAACCGGATTGCCCCTCCACCTGCTTACGCATCGAGAAGGATTTCGGAGCGTCTTCTCGCGAACTTAGCCCACCCGCGAACAAGGCAGGACTCGCCCTCACCGGCTACTAGCGTCTCTCCGAAATTGGTGCAGCGTCTTGGAGTCGAACCAAGCAGGCCCGCCAGGGCGACAGGGTTACAGCCTGCCCGGGGTCCGTCCCCGTCCAACGCTACGTCTGGTGCCGCCGGTTCGAGTCGAACGAACCTGCTCTCGCTCTTCAGGCGAGCGCTGAACCACCTCAGCTACAGCGGCGAAATGGTGGACCTGCTCGGAATCGAACCGAGACACGACTGCTTGCAAGGCAGCGGCCGTCAACCCATACGGACAAGCCCATGTTGGTGCCCCAGTAGCGGAATCGAACCCTATCCGGCTGCTGTGTAGGAGCGGCCTACCTCCAAGGTCCGGGGCGAAATTGGCGCCTCCACCGGGACTCAAACCCGGCGCTCGTGCGATCGACAGTCGCACTCCACCCTCCGGTGTAGAGGCATGTTGGCTGCGGGACTGGGACTCGAACCCAGCGCGTTCCGGTTAACAGCCGGATCCCCACGCCCGGTGGGGCTTCCCGCAAGAATGTAATGGAGCGGAGTACGAGAATCGAACTCGTGACTTCTGCTTGGAAGGCAGAGGCATTGCCACTCTGACCAACTCCGCAAATTCGATCTCGCGCTATCGGCCCGGAGAGCCAAGGGGCCCCCACCCTCGTAGCCCGCCACCAATTAGGCGGCCGGGCATGGGCGAGGAGCCCCGGCTTAACGCGAAACAATCGACTCCCAGCGCCCGGGTCTGGGCACCGGGAGTCATGCGATCGACCCGAATTGTTAAGCAACATCCAGCCGGGGCTATGCCGGCCGGGCCGCCTCACACGGCAAGAGCCGTCTGCGGCAGCATTCCATCTCGAGGGGTGTTTGGGGGACCTTTGGCCTGCTTTTGAGGCTCTGGTCCGGTGGCACCCCTTTCGGCTTTCGCCTGGGGCGCCGTGGCGTCTCAGGCTATAACCGGTCTGGTTTGCGCGCGGTCCATGTGGTCTGCGCTGAACCATCCGTATGAACGGGATACCCGGCAAACGAGCAGCCGGGTTCGACCATCGCTATGCGCGACGGAAGCCTCATTCCCGGATTGTCTTGTCTGCGGATCATCGTCTCGTCCAAGTGTCTTCAAGTCGATTTGTTACCTGACATTATCAATATAGCACAAGCTAACAATTGACGCAACAGCATCGCGTCCAGCGCGGCAGGCGAGGGCGTGGTTTCCGGGAGCCAGCGCTCTTCTGGGCGGAGACATGGGCCCCAGGGCGGACGTATCGCATCTCCGGCATAAATGCCGGAGGCTCACACCCGAGTTTGACAGTTGCGAGGCACATGGTGGGGGACATCGGCGGTCGAGGGCGAGCAAAATCAACGCGTTACACCGCCGCTGCGGTGAATTTGGCCGAAAAGTCATAGATACATGGAGGCTTGCAGAGAGGCTTCTATGGACGTCAGTATCCGAGTAATATTGGATACATGTACTTGCGCGAGTCGCGACAGAAGCGGGCCGACGGATCGGTGCTCACTCACCTGCAGCTGGCCGAGAACCTCTGGGATCCGGAGCGTAAACGCGCCCAGGTCAAGATCATCTATAACTGCGGGCGGGCCGATGATGAGCAGACCACGGAGCGGTTGCGACGCCTGGCGCGCAGCATCCTGCGCCGCTGCGCGCCGGAGGAGATCGTAGCGGACAACCCGACCTGGCAGCTCGTGCAAGCCTTCCGCTACGGGGACCTGTACGTGCTCGAACAACTCTGGCGGCGGGTCGGTGTCGGGGAGGTGATCGGCGAGGTGCTCGCCAAGCGCAAGTTCGACTTCGATGTCGAGCGCTCGCTCTTTGCGATGGTCGCCAACCGCGCCCTCGCCCCGTCCTCCAAGCTCTATTGCTACGAGCAGTGGCTCGCAGAGGATGTCCGTATCGAAGGGACACAAGCGCTGCGGCTGCAGCACCTCTACCGTGCGATGGATTTCCTCGAGGCGAACAAGGAGGCGATCGAGAAGGCGATCTACTTCCGCATGGCGGATTTGCTGAACCTGGATGTGGAGATCGTCTTCTACGACACCACGTCGCTCCACTTTGAGATCGACGAGCCCGATCGCGGTTTCGGTCCCAACGATGAAGTACACGGCAGCGCGCTGGCGGGCAAGAAGACCTATCGGGCGTTGCGCAAACGTGGGCACTCCAAGAACGGCCGCTTCGATGCCCCGCAGATCGTCATCGGCCTTGCGGTCACGCGCGATGGCTTTCCGGTTCGGCACTGGATCTTCCCGGGCAACACGGTGGACGTGACCACGGTGGCGAAGGTCAAGGAGGATCTGAAGGGCTGGCACTTGAGCCGCTGTGTCTTTGTCGGGGACGCCGGCATGGTGAGCGCCGAGAACTTGAGCACGCTGGCTCGCGCCGGCGGCAAGTACATCGTGTGCATGCCGATCCATCGTGGGAGCGAAGTGGCCAACGAGGTGCTGACCCGGCCGGGACGCTACCAGACCGTCGCCGAGAACCTCGAGGTCAAGGAAGTCACCGTGGGTGAAGGGGAGCGCCGTCGCCGGTACGTCGTCTGTTATAACCCGCAGGAGGCCGAGCGGCAGGCCCGCCATCGCCGGGAGGTGCTCGATGAGCTCGCCGCCGAGATCGAGAGCCTGCGTGAATCGAGCGGCAAATCCCACTCCAAGCGCGTCTGCGAGCTGCGCGCCTCGGGACGATATGGCCGCTACGTGCGCCTCACTCCGAACGGTCACCCGCGCATCGATCAGGCCCACATCGAGGCGCTCTCCAAGCTCGACGGCAAGTTCGTCGTGCACAGCAACGACGATACCTTGGGTGCCGCCGACTTGGCCCTCGGCTACAAGCAACTGCAGCGCGTGGAGCTCGCCTGGCGGCAGCTGAAGAGCGGCCTGAAGCTGCGTCCCGTCTACCATTGGGCGCCGCACCGCATCCACGCTCACGTCGCCCTCACCGTGCTGTCGCTTCTCCTCGAGCGCCTCGCCGAGCAGGCCTGCGCTGACACCTGGCGCAACATCCGCGACGATCTCAAGCAGATAAAATTGGCTCAATTGTCGAGCCCCAACGGGACGGTCTGGCAGGTCACCGAGCCCTCTCCGGAGGCGCTCAAGCGCTTGAAATCCCTGAAAATCCCCAAGCCTCCACCGGTCCTGAAGCTCGCCTGAGCCCCTAGATACACGGCCCTTTCTGGCCCTCGCCGGATCTCATTGTTTTACCTCGGGAAATCGCATCCATGTATCCGGCTAGTGTCAAAGTCGGGTCTACCGGCTCGCCATCATGTAGACAGATGCCGGCCAATGTGGTCAGGGCCTCGGCCACCGAATGCGAGCGGGCGGTCCGTTTGGTCGCAGCGTGGAACTCGGCGTGCAATCAAGTTTTGAACGCGCGCCGCTCGATGTTGCGCACCTCGCCGGTCGCTCTTTCGATGGCGTACACGTCGCCGTATTCGTCGATACCAAGGGAACGCAAACTGTCTTTGCTTGACACTCGTTCTCCGGGTGGGCGCGGAGGGTCGTCCAAGGGGATACGAAGCTTGATCTCGACTTGCCAGCCCTTGACCAGGATTTGCTCGACAACGAGACGCAGAAGCTGTTGCCGTTGCTCGAAATTCAGCTGATCGATGGTAGCGACGATCTTCTCGGCAAATCCCGCGACACGTTGTCGCA
>JAJZZR010000089.1 GCA_021797465.1 Pseudomonadota bacterium
TCGGCGGAGCGGCGTCGATGGGCATGGGCATCTGGGCGATGCACTTCATCGGCATGCTCGCCTGTTCCGTGCCGGTTCAGCTGCGCTACAACATCCTGATCACGCTGGCGTCGCTGCTGATTGCGATCCTGACCTCGGGCTTTGCGCTGTCGATCGCAAGCCGCAGGGACCTGACGGCCGGTCGTCTCGCGGTCAGCTCTCTGGTCATGGGTGCCGGCATCGCCGCCATGCATTACACGGGAATGGCGGCGATCCGAATTCAACCGGCGATCACCTACAATCCGGTGTTGGTTGTGGCGTCGGTGCTCATCGCGATCACAGCGTCGTTTGTCGCGTTATGGCTCTTCTTCCGGCTGCGGACCCTGGATCATCGTTTCGTGAGGATGGTGCGCGCTTCGTCGGCGGTCATCATGGGCTGCGCAATAGCGGGCATGCACTACACCGCGATGATCGCGGCGCGGTTTGCGCCGGGCTCATATTCCCATGGGGGAGCGGCGTTCAACAATGACTGGCTTGGCGTCACCGTCGGCATGGCCGCCTTTGCGGTGCTGGCGATCACGCTCATCACCCTCGTTTACGACGCCCATCTCGAATCGCGCAGCCGGCAGGATGCGCGGCGCCTGGCCAAGCTCAACGAGGAGCTGAGCTACGGCAAGAACCTGCTCAGCCTCGCGACACAGGCGGCGGGCATCGCCAGCTGGGAATATGATTTCGCCACCGGACGTTTCCTGTGGACCGAGAACGACATCGCCTCCCTCAGAGACTCGAACCTGGATCCCCGTCACCATGGCGATGCGCTTTTGGCAAGCATCCACCCGGAAGACGCGGCGGCCGCTCGAGCCTCGATCCTGAGCGCGGCCCGGGCTCGACTTGCCACCTGTACGTTCCAACTGCGGGTCGCGGGCTCCGCGGCGACGATCTATCTGCAGGCGCACGCAAAACTGCTGATGAACGCTCAGGGACGCGTGTCTCACCTGCTCGGCGTCTCATGGGATGTGACGGAACAGGTGCGTCAGGAGGAGCGGAGAGTCACGTTGGGGCTCCAGCTGCAGGAGGCCTCGCGCCAGGCGGGCATGGCGGAAGTTGCCACCGGGGTGCTGCACAGCGTGGGGAATGTCCTGAACAGCGTGAGCGTCTCCGCCGCGCTGTTGACTTCGCGGCTGCGTGAGTCGCGCGTGGTCAACGTGCGACGCCTTGCCCAGCTGCTGCCCGATCGTGCGCCGGCACTCGCGGCGTTCTTCGCAACCGATCCCCGCGGCCGGGAGCTGCCGGGATACCTGCGCCAGCTCGGCGAGCACCTGGTGCTCGAGAATCGCGAGCTTCAGGAAGAGGCCCGGGCGCTTGCGGCCCACGTCGAGCACATCGGCGCCATCGTCGCCGCCCAGCAGACCTATGCACGCCGCGGCGGCAACGCGGAGGAGTGCGATGTCGCGGAGCTCATCGAGCGCGGCATCGCGCTGTACTTTTCGCTCGGGTCGGAAATCACCGTACGCAGGGACTACCATCCCGTCGGACGTGCCATGATCGACCCGCACAAGGTCGTACAGATCCTGGCGAACCTGCTGAGCAACGCCCGCGATGCGATTGGCGAGCAGCCGCAGGGCTCGAAGGTGCTGACCGTGCGTCTGAGCCCGGCGCCGCCGGGCTCGTTCCAGATCGAAGTCGAGGACAGCGGCATCGGGATCAGCAGCGAGGCGATGCGGCGCGTGTTCGAGTTCGGGTTCACCACCAAGAAGGACGGCCACGGCTTCGGTTTGCACTCGAGCGCGGCTCTCGCCCGCGAGATGGGCGGGGAGCTCGGCGCGCGCAGCCACGGGACCGGCCGGGGAGCGTGCTTCACGCTCCGGCTGCCCATGGCGGGCAGCGAAGCCGAGCCGCAGAGGCAGAGCGCATGAGCGGGCCGGACGAGCGCGAAGATCCCGTGCGGGTATTAGTGGTGGACGACAATCCGGCCATTCACCGCGATTTCGACAAGATCCTGGCTCGGCCCACGGACCCGGTGCGCGGACTGGCTGATGTCGAGACGCTCCTTTTCGGCGAGACCCCTCGCGAGAACCGTCGCAGCATGGCCTACGTGCTGGAATTCGCCACCCAGGGCACAGAGGGCGTCCATCTGGCACGGCAGGCGCGCGAGACCGGCCGGCCGTTCGAAATCGCGTTCATCGACATGAGAATGCCGCCGGGCTGGGATGGGCTCGAGACCATCGAGCGGCTGTGGGCAGTCGACCCGGACATCCAGGTGGTCATTTGCTCGGCGCACTCTGATTACGACTGGCATGACGTGATCGACCGTCTTGGGCAGTCCGATCGTCTGCTGGTGCTGAAGAAGCCGTTCGAACCCATCGAGGTGCTGCAGTGTGCGAGCGCCCTGTCGCGCAAATGGCGGCACGAGCGGGCGCTGCGCCGTCACGTGGAGACGCTCGAGCACGTGGTCGCCACTCGCACCGAGAAGCTCGAGGCCGCCAATCTGCAGCTTCGCCACCTGGCCACCCACGATGCCCTGACGGGACTGCCCAACCGAATCCTGCTCAATGACCGGCTGGCCCAGGCCATGGCGCGTGCCAACCGGGAGGGCACGTCGTTCGCCGCCATCGTGGTCGATCTGGATCGCTTCAAGCAGATCAACGACACGCTCGGACATCGCGCCGGCGACGCGGTATTGGTACACGTCTCGCGGCAGTTGCTGTCCGTAACGCGAGACATCGATACCGTGGCGCGTACGGGCGGCGACGAATTCGTCATTCTGATCAGTCCGACCGCAGATGCGGAGGGCGCGCTCGTCG
Source organism: Pseudomonadota bacterium (assembly GCA_021797465.1). Classification (GTDB taxonomy): domain Bacteria; phylum Pseudomonadota; class Gammaproteobacteria; order Steroidobacterales; family Steroidobacteraceae; genus 13-2-20CM-66-19. The sequence goes on from JAJZZR010000089.1 coordinate 2,784, forward strand.
TCGCCCAGCGTGCCGGCGACTCACTGCGCGCCCCGATGCGGATCGGCGAAGTCGAGTTGCACGTGACGGCCAGCATCGGCGCGGCCTACTACCCGACGGACGGCAATTCGGCGGAAAGCCTCATGGCATGCGCGGACGCCGCCATGTACTGTGCGAAACAGCGCGGCCGGAACAACGCGCAGTGCTTCGCCGCGGGCATGGACGCCACGACCGTGGCGCGGGTCAACCAGGAGAGCGATCTGCATCGGGCGATCCAGGCGCGCCAGTTCGAGTTGTACTACCAGCCGAAGGCCGAGACCGGCAGCGGCAAGGTCTACAGCGCGGAGGCTCTCATCCGCTGGCGGCATCCGCAGCGCGGTCTCATCGAGTCGGCTGAGTTCATTCCCCTCGCGCAGGAGTGTGGGCTGATCGCCGACATCGGCGCTTGGGCGCTCCGGGAAGCCTGCCGGCAATGCGCCGAGTGGCGGCGCAACGGCTTGCCGACGCCGCGGGTCGCAGTCAACGTGGCGCCGACGCAGTTCCGGCGCGGCGACCTGCTCGACATCGTCCGCGACGCGCTGGCTCAGGCCAATCTCGAGCCGCGCTTTCTCGAGATCGAGCTCGCCGAGAGCGCGGTGATGACCAATCCCGAGGAATCCACGACCATACTCGAGCAGCTGAGCCGCATGGGAGTGCTGGTGTCGGTGGACGATTTCGGCACGGGTTACTCGAGCATCAGCTACCTGCGGCGGTTCCCGATCGACAAGCTGAAGATCGATCAATCCTTCGTGAAGGCGCTCGACAGCGAGGTCGACGCCTCGATCGTGCGCGCGATCGTATCGCTGGCGCACAGTCTGCGGTTGAAGGTCGTCGCGGACGGCGTCGAGACGCACGAACAGCTGACGTTCCTGCAAGCCATCGGCTGCGATCAATATCAGGGCTTTCACTTCAGTCCGCCGCTGCCGCCGCAGCAGTTCGCCGCCCTATTGAGTGAGTGGCAGCGGAAGGCGGATGCGGACTCGCAGGCGGAGACCGCCCGTACCCATAGCAAGCTCTCCGGCTTGAAGCGATGAGCACGCCCGAATGCGGCGCGGCAACAATGGCAGCCGCCATGATGCGTAATCAGGGTATCTTCGGGCATGACCGTCACCTGCTCCGGCGCGCACTCTGATGCCGCGCGCCGCATCATAGGGGCACCGGAGCCCCGCGCCCCCGGGCGGCACCGGCTCGCGATCGCGCCACGGCTCATCGCAGCGGTTGCTCGGTTGATCGAGCCCGAATGCGCCAAGGCGGGCAAAAGGCGCGGTGAACGGTTAAATTTGGGGCCCTCGAGCAAGGGGCGGGCCGCGCCGATCATCGACCCTTTTGTGGACCGCCCGGGGGGCTCACATCCCACGTCAATTCGGGAGGTTTCCCGTGCGAGTACGTAGCGCTCCGATGCTGGTTTTAGGGGCGGCCGCGGCCGTACTGGCCTGTGCCGCAAACGCGGCGATGCCGGTATCCGGGGTCGCACAAGTGCCGCGCCGCGATTATCAAGCGCTTCACTGGCGCCTGATCGGCCCGTTCCGCGGCGGCCGGGTGTTGGCGGTGACCGGCGTGCCGGGGAACAACCGGACATTTTACTTCGGGTCCGTCGACGGCGGGGTGTGGAAGACCGGGAACGCCGGGCGGACGTGGAAGCCGATCTTCGATCACGAGCCCGTGGGCTCCATCGGCGCGATTGCCGTGGCGCCCTCCGACACGAACGTCATCTACGTGGGCACGGGCGAGGGGGACATGCGCTCGGATATCGCTCAGGGCGACGGCGTGTACAAGTCCGCCAACGGCGGGCGGACCTGGACACACCTGGGATTGGCCGATACTCGGCAGATCGCCCGCATCATAGTCGATCCGCACGACCCCAACATCGTGTTCGTCGCCGCGCTCGGCCATCCGTATGGCCCGAATGCCGAACGCGGCGTATTTCGCTCGCTCGACGGCGGACGCCACTGGCAGAAGGTGCTGTACCTGAATGACAACACGGGGGCCGTCGATCTGGCGTTCAAGCCGGGCGATCCCCGGACGGTGTATGCGGCGCTGTGGCAGACGCGCCGGCCGCCTTGGAGTGTGTATCCCCCCTCGAACGGTCCGGGCACCGGCCTGTACGTTTCCCATGACGGGGGCAATCACTGGACGCACATCACGGGACACGGCTTTCCGGCTCACCCGGGCCGCATCGGCCTCGCGGTGGCGCCCACGCGGCCGGATTGGCTCTACGCCATCGTCGGCGGCGCGTGGAATACCGCGGGACTGTACCGCTCTGAGGACGGCGGCGTGACCTGGCGGCGCCTGTCGCGGGATCCGCGGATCACGCAGCGCTGCTGGTATTTCTGCGCGCTCACGGTCGATCCCGCCAACGCCGACCGCCTGTATGTGATGGACACCATCGTGCTGCGCTCGAATGACGGCGGGAAGCATTTCATCGCGCTCAAGGGTGATCCGACGGGCGATGATTACCATCAGCTGTGGATCGATCCCAGCGATCCGAAGCGCATGATTCTCGGCTCGGATCAGGGCACGGAGGTCACGCTGGACGGCGGCAAGACCTGGAGTACCTGGTACAACCAGCCGACCGCGCAGGTCTACAAAATCAGCACCGACGACCGCTACCCGTTCTGGGTGTACGGCTCGCAGCAGGACTCGGGAGCCTTTGCGCTGCCGAGCCAGACGATCGGCTACGACGGCATCACGATGGAGGAGTTCCGCGAGCTCACCCCCGGCGGGGAGAACGGCAACGTCGTGCCCGATCCCGAGAATCCAAACATCGTGTACGGCGACGGCACGGGCGAAGCCACCACGGTACAGAAGCTCAACGTACGCACCGGCCAGGTGCGCGACGTCGATCCGATGCTGGCTTATCCCGATGCGCGGTACCGCACCGATTGGACGCTGCCGTTGGTGTTTTCGCCCTACGACCACAAGACCCTGTATTTCGCCAACCAGTATCTGTTCAGCACCGACGACGGCGGTGCGCACTGGCGGCGGATCAGCCCTGACCTGAGTCGCAAGAATCCCGGTGTTCCGCCGAATCTCGGCCCGGTCACGGCGGCCGACAACATCGACATCGGCCCCCGCCGCGGCGTGATCTATTCGATCGCGCCCTCACCGTTCACCGACCGAGTGATCTGGGTGGGCACGGACGACGGCCTTGTCTGGCGCACCGATGACGGCGGCGCGCACTGGACCAACGTCACTCCGAAGGTGCTGACCCCCTGGTCGAAGGTCGCCGGAATCGTGCTGTCGCACTTCCACCGCGGCACGGCCTACGTGGCCATCGACCGCCATCGCCTGGACGACGAGACGCCGTACATCTACGTGACGCGCAATGACGGCAAAACCTGGAGCCTGATTACCGACGGCATCCCGCGTCATGACTTCGTCAATGTGGTGCGCGAGGATCCGGTCAAACCCGGGTTGCTGTACGCGGGCACCGAGTATGGTGTGTTCGTGTCATTCGATGACGGGGCGCACTGGCAGTCGTTGCAGCAGAATCTGCCGGTCTCGTCGGTGCGCGACATCAAGATCCGCGACAACGATCTGGTGCTCGCGACGCACGGCCGAGGCGTCTGGATCATGGACGACATCGCCGCGCTGCGGCAGATGGGCGCGGTGCGCCCCGGAGCGGTCACCCTGTTCAAGCCCGAACCGGCGATCCGGCTGCGGCCAGCCGGCTTTACGGGCACGCCGTTCCCGAAGAGCGAGCCCATGGCGGCCAATCCGCCTTTCGGCGCATACATCGACTACGTGCTGCCGCGCAAGGTTACCGGCCCCGTGACGTTCACCATTCTCGATGCGCGGGACCGGGTCGTGCGCCGCTACAGCAGCGCCGAGCACATCGTCCCGCCGAATCCCGAGAAGTTGGATTACGCGCCGATCTGGGCCAAGCGGCCGATGGTTCCGGCGGCCACTCCGGGAATGCATCGACTGGTGTGGGATCTGCACTACGCCGCGCCGCGCGCGCCGGGTGGGGTGGGACCGGAAAAGCCGGGCGTCTGGGCTCCTCCCGGAATGTACACAGTCGAGCTGACGGTGGACGGAAGGACGTATCGACAGCCACTGCGCGTCGAGCCGGATCCGAATGTCGACGTATCGGAGGCGGCTCTGCTCAGTCAGTTCCATCTGGCGCGGAAAATCGAGCGCGCCCAGTTCCAGGCCGCGCAAGCCGAAGCCGCGGCCGTCAAGTTGCTGGATGTGCTCGCCATCCGGATGGAGCGAGGAGGCGCAGAGCATGGCGCGGTCACGGCGCTCTATGCGCGGGCGCGCAACCTCTCCGGCGAGCGGCCGTTTCCCCAGCACCACATCGGCTTCGGCGGCGCTCCGCCGCGCAATCTCTGGAGCTTCGTGATGCTGTCACAGGATCTGCTGCACCTGCAGCGGGCCGTCGACGGCGCGGACGCCGCCCCGAGTCCAGATGCGCGAGCTGGATACGCGATCGTGTCGCGCCGGCTCCATTCGACACTGGCGGCCTGGCGGCGCGTCGAGCAGGTGGATGTGCCGAAGCTCGATGCGCGCCTGAAAGCCGCGGGCGAGGCGCCCATAGTCGATTGACCTCGCGCCGGACGCGGCGGCGAAGCCGCTCGTCTCGCCCCTCCCGGGGCTCGGCGTCGCCGCCGGACGCGCCGTCGCGGCGGCGTGCGCGCTGTCGGTTCAGTCGAGCGCGAATGGGCGCGGCGTTTCGAGAGCGAGCAGCGCCCGCTTGATCGGCAGACCGCCGCCGAAGCCGGTCAGTGCTCCGTTCGCGCCGATCACACGATGGCACGGCACGACGATGGGCAGAGGATTGGCGCTGTTGGCCAGACCGACGGCGCGCGAGGCGCGGGGATTGCCTATGCGGCGCGCGAGCTCGCCGTAGCTGATCGTCGCGCCGTAGGGAACGGCGCACAGCGCCCGCCACACCCGAAGCTGAAAGGCCGTGCCTGCGGGGGCGAGCGCCAGCTCGAACGCGCGCCGATGTCCTGCAAAGTACTCCGCCAGCTGGCGCACGGTCGCTGCGAACGGCACGTCCGACTCGATCCAACTCGGTTCGGGCCGCAACGGGCGCGGTCCGGACTGGAAATGCACGCGTATCAAGCGAGTGCCGTCGCCGGCCAGCAGGAGCGTGCCGAGGGGCGAGTCGACCTCGTGCCAGAAGCACGTATCGCCGGCCATGCCGCCGAGATCTCTGGGTGCCGGATTCGTGCGCGTCATTTTCCGACTCCTGTTCCGCGCCGTGCGGATCCTGCCCGGCCGGCGCGCGAGTGGCCCGCGGTATACCACAGGTGGACGGTCGCGTAGCCGCGCCACGGGCGCCACGCCTCGGCGCGCTGCTCCAGTTGCCGCGCGGATAGCGGACCGGAGCGCCCTCCAGCCATGCGCCGCAGCACCAGGTCGGCACTCGGCAGAGCGTCCGGCTCCCCGAGTGCGCGCAGCGCGATGTATTGCGCAGTCCATTCACCGAAACCCGGCAGCGCCTTGAGTCCTGCGTCGACCTCGGCGGGACCGGCGCCGAAGTCCAGGGCGCCCTGCGCGACTGCGCGCGCCAGCGCGCGCAACGCCCGAATGCGTGCGCCGGTGATGCCAAGACCGTCGAGATCGCCGTCGGCGAGCCGCTCGGCCGTCGGAAACAGGTGCGTCAGCGCACCACTGCCGGTGCTCACGGGATCGCCGAGGCGCCGCACCAGCCGCGCTGCTAACGTGCGCGCCGCCGCCACGCTGACCTGTTGTCCCAACACGGCGCGCACCGCGCACTCGAACGGGTCCCAGGCCCCGGGGATGCGCACCCCGGGTCGGCGGCGCAACAGCGGGCGCAGCTGGCGGTCCGCCCCGAGGTCGGCGGCAACCTGCCGAGGATCCGCCGCCAGATCGAACATTCGACGCGCCGCGGCCGCGATCGGCACCAGCGCCGTGGGCGGCGCCGAGCGGACACGCAGCTCGAGCGCATCGCGCCCGGGAATGGGGCGCACACAGATCACGGCATGCGTCTGCTCCGTGCGGATCAGCCGCGCATACCCGTCGTCATCGAATGTTTCGAGCCCGGGCACCGCGCGTACACGGAGGAATTCGCCGATCTGCGCCCAGTCGTACGGCGGCCGGTAAGCGAGCACGAGCCGGATCTCGCCGGTCGCACCGGCATGGGGCTCACGGGCGGACAGTCGGCGCAGCGAACGGGGAGAGCGCCCGTACGCCTCCAGTACCGCGTCGTTGAAGCGGCGCAGGCTGGCGTAGCCGGCCGCCAGCGCGACCTCGGTCATCGGCAGCGTGCTGCCGTCGATCAGTCCCTTGGCGAAGTGCAGCCGCCGCGTCTGTGCCAGTGCGAGCGGCGAGGCGCCCACGTGCTGGGCAAACAGCCGGTCGAGCTGGCGCGCGCCGAGTCCGAGCCGCGCCGCAAATTGCGGCACACGCGATTCATCGAGCGCGCCGTCCTGAATCAGCCGCAGCGCCCGCTGCACCACCGCCGAGGTGCCCAGCCACGCCGAGGTCCCCGGAGCGGCCTCCGGGCGGCAGCGCAGACAGGGTCTGAAGCCCGCCGCGTGAGCCGCGGCGGCGGTGGCGAAATAGAGTGTGTGACGGCTCTGTGCGCGGGGCGCGGCCGGACAGATGGGCCGGCAATAGATGCCGGTGGATGTCACGCCGATATAGAACCGGCCGTCGAAGCGCGGGTCGCGGCTGCGCCGTGCGCGCTCCAACATTGACCGTGCGAAGGGCAGTCCTGCATCCACGCCGCGACGATACGCCCCGGCGGGACGGATGACTGGCCATTTCAGGACATCAGCCCGGAATGCCGGGCGAGCGGATCAGCCGGCGCGGGCCGCGCCATAGGTTTCCATCATCAGCCCGGTGCCCCCGCGGGAGACGTGCGCGACGACCGCCGTCCGCCGGTGCACCTTGGTGACCGTGCCGAGATTGATCGCGAACGACAGCACCACTTGTTGGCCCTTGCGCAAGCCGAGATCGGTGGTTTCGATGAACACGCCGGTGGCGCTGAGGTTGATCGCCTTGCACAGCTTGCGGCATCCGCCGGGCACGCTCACGAAGACGATGGTGCGGGCGCGATGGCGGGTGTGCAGCCGACGTTCCACGTTGTGCCTTGCGCTGTGCCGATGAGCCTGACGATGCTGAACGGGCCCATTATGCCTGCATCCGAACGGTGCGGTACGCGATTGAACTTATCCGCCCGCGCGTCCGGGCCGGCACGATGCCGCACGTCGCTCAAGCGCCGAGGAAGTCCCCAATGGCACGGCCGAAGCGCTCGGTGTCGACTAGAAACGCATCATGACCCTCGATGCACGGCAGCGGCACGAACCGGGTGGCCGTGCCCCCCGCTTCCAGCGTGTGCGCCAGCGCCTGTTGCTCGCTGATCGGGAACAGCATGTCGGATTCGACGCCGATGATCAGCGCGTTGGCCAGATCGGCGCGTCGCCAGACCGACTGAGGGGTGCCGTGGACGGCCAGATCGAAGCGGTCCATGGCGCGCGACAGATAAAGGTAAGCGTTGGCATCGAACGCGGTGACCCACCGCTCGGCCTGGACCTCCAGGTAGCCCTGCACGGCGAACTCCGACGCGAACGGGACGTCGCGGCGCAAGTCCGCACGAATGGGTTGGCGATCGAAGCGCTGTGCCCACTCGGCCGCGGACCGGTAGGTGACGGTGCCTAGCTTGCGCGCCAGGCGCATGCCGGCCGCCGGCGGCCGCTCGCGGCTGTAGTGTCCGTTGCGCCAGTCGGGGTCGGAAGTGATCGCATCGCGTTGAATCGAGCGCAGCGCGATCGCGAAGGGCGATGCGGCCGCGGTTCCGGAGATGCTCACGAGACGGCGTGCGCCGCCGGGGAACAGCGCCGCGTAGGCCAGCACCACCATGCCCCCCAGCGAAGGTCCCATCACTGTATCGAGTCGCAGAATGCCGAGCGTGTGCACGAGCTCGTGGCCGGCTCGCGCGATGTCTTCGATCGATAGATCGGGGAAGGTCAGCCTATAGGGCTGGCCGGTGCCCGGGTCGACCGAGGCGGGTCCGGTAGAGCCGAAGCAGCTTCCGAGGGAATTGACGCAGACCACGAAGTAGCGGTCTGTGTCGAGGGCCAGGCCCGGCCCGATCATGCGCTGCCACCAGCCGTCGCGGGGATCCTCGGGGGAGGCGGCCGCATGGGCGGGGGGCGAGAGTCCCGTGAACAGTAAAATGGCGTTGTCGCGCGCGCGATTCAGTCGACCCCAGGTTTCATAGGCCAGGCGTGCGCCGCGCAAGGTGCCGCCGCGCCACATCGAAAAGCCATCCGGCAGACCGACGTAGCGCCGGGCATCGGGTTCGGACTGGTCGGCGCGGGGGGCGTGGATGGCGGACATCACAATGGCCTCATAGCTCTGGGTCGCTGCCGTCCGGGATGCCTTCGAAAAGGGGCGTCGATAGATACCGCTCCCCGGTATCCGGGAGCATCGCGACGATCACTGCGCCGGGCGCTGCTTCCTGAGCCACCTTGAGGGCCGCGGCAAAGGTGCCGCCTGAGGAGATGCCGCTGAAGATGCCCTCTGAGCGGGCAAGCTGGCGCGACGCATCAATGGCCTCGGCGTCCGTGACTGGCACGATGCGGTGCGGCACGTCGCGCTCGAGCACGCCCGGCACGAAGTCGGGTGCCCAGCCTTGGATCTTGTGCGAAGCGAACGGCTGGCCGGACAGCAGTGCCGCGGCGGCCGGCTCCGTGGCGATGATTTGCACGTCGGGACGAGCCAGGCGGATCATCTGGCCGACGCCGGTGAGTGTGCCGCCCGTGCCCCAGCCGCTCACGAAGTAATCGAGCCGCCGTCCCGCGAAGTCCTGCAGGATTTCCGGCCCGGTGGTGCTGCGATGATAGGCGGGATTGGCGGGGTTTTCGAACTGCCGTGCCAGGAACCAGCCGTGCTCGCGGGCAAGCTCCGCGGCTTTGCGGACCATGCCGGTGCCGCGCTCGGCCGCGGGCGTCAGCACCACCCGTGCTCCGAGCATGCGCATGATCTTGCGCCGCTCGATCGAAAAGCTCTCGGTCATGACGGCGACGAAAGGATAGCCCTTGGCCGCGCACACCATCGCGAGCGCGATGCCCGTATTGCCCGACGTGGCCTCGACCACCGTCTGGCCCGGCTTGAGCGCACCGCTGCGCTCGGCATCTTCGATGATGCCGATCGCCAAGCGGTCCTTGACCGAACTCAGAGGATTGAAGAACTCGCACTTGACGTAAATCGTGACGTGCGCAGGCGCAAGCCGCCTGATCCGCACGATCGGCGTTTTACCGATGGTGTCGAGGATGCTGTCGTAGATCATTTCATCTTTCTACCCCGGGTCCCGGGGGGTCACAAACAATGGTCGGCTATCTCTTTAGACCTGCAGGTTATGATGCCGCCCTCCCCCCCGAGGCGGCGCCTTCCCGGGCCGTCACCCTGGATCCATGGCCCTATCCTTCTCCGCGGTACGATTGCAGAAACTGCTCGCGAGCGCCGGCGTCGGCTCGCGCCGGCAGATCGAGCAGTGGATCCGCGAGGGACGGGTGACCGTGGACGGCCGTCCCGCGCAGCTCGGGGAGCGGGCTGGAGCCGACGCGGATATCCGCCTGGACGGACGTAAACTCCATCTTGGCAGTTCAACGGGTGGCGAGAGGGCCGAGGCGCTTCTTTACTACAAGCCCATCGGTGAGGTCACGACGCGCCGCGACCCGCAGGGACGGCCCACCGTTTTCGACCACCTGCCGGGCCCGCAGCATGGCCGGTGGGTCGTGGTGGGACGGCTGGACGTCAATACGGCGGGCCTGCTGCTGTTCACTACGGACGGGACGGTGGCACATGGCCTGATGCACCCCTCACGACAGATCGAGCGCGAATACCTGGTGCGGCTGCAGGGATGTCCGGATGCGGTGGCGCTCGAACGACTGCGCCGCGGGGTGATGCTCGAGGACGGTCCGGCCGCGTTCGATCGCATCGTGGAACAGTCCGTGCCGCAAGGAGTGCCGTCACGTAACGCCGCGTACCGGGTGGTGCTGCACGAAGGCCGCAATCGAGAGGTTCGCCGGCTCTGGGCGGCCGCCGGATACGAAGTGAGCCGTCTTCTGCGCGTGCGCTACGGCCCGATCAGACTTCCCGAGGACCTTCGGCCCGGACAGTGGCGGTACTTGGACGCCCCGTCGATGGCTGCGCTCGCGGTTGCGGCGGGCGGGACTGAGCGCTAGCCCGCTTTCGAGCCCCAATTGCAATTTACGCGCCAAAAGTTCATTGACAGCGGCGGGAACGGAAATCAAAATACGCGGCTCGTTTTCGCGGAGGGGTACCCAAGCGGTCAACGGGAGCAGACTGTAAATCTGCCGGCTTACGCCTTCGTAGGTTCGAATCCTACCCCCTCCACCAGGCCGAGCGTGGGAGTGGGCGGCGTGAGTGGGCGGACGCGGCGGCATCAGCGGGTGTAGTTCAATGGTAGAACCTCAGTCTTCCAAGCTGATGACGTGGGTTCGATTCCCATCACCCGCTCCAGGTTCGCGTTGTCCGACACAGCACCGCGCCCACGTAGCTCAGTCGGTAGAGCACGTCCTTGGTAAGGACGAGGTCACCGGTTCAATCCCGGTCGTGGGCTCCATCGCGTGACGGGCGAGAGTCAGGGTCGATGATCTTTCCGGGGCGCGTAGCCCCCCAGATGTCTTTGAGGAATTTTCCATGTCCAAAGAGAAATTCGAGCGTAACAAGCCTCATGTGAACGTGGGGACGATTGGGCACGTGGATCACGGTAAGACGACGCTGACGGCGGCGCTGACGAAGGTGATGGCCGAGACGTACGGCGGG
>JAJZZR010000104.1 GCA_021797465.1 Pseudomonadota bacterium
CTGACGCAAGAGTCGTGCGCGCAGGGAATCGTAGATTGGTTCGTCGCCGAGCAAAGTCGGTACGAGCATCGCGGCGAAACACGCCACCATCATCGGCAACAGCATCGAGGCATTGCCGGTCATTTCGCTCACCAACACGATGCCGGTGACCGGGGCGCGCACGATTCCGGTGAACAGCGCCGCCATCGCGACCAGCGCGAATCCCACGGGCTCGATGCCCATGCCCGGCAGCGCGAGCGCGCACAACTTGCCGATCCACAGGCCGAGCACGGCGCCGAGAACGAGCAAAGGCGCGAACAATCCGCCCGGGGTTCGTGCGCCGTAGGAGCACGAGACCATGCCGAGCCGCAGCAGATAGATGCCGGGAAGAAGCGCCAGCGCGCCGACCCCGTCGAGCGCTCTCTGGGTGAGCGGAGAGCCGCCGCCGACCATTGCGGGGGCAAACCAGGCGACAACGGCGATTGCCGCACCGACTAGTGCGGCGCGCAGCTCGATGGGCCATGCGGCGAAGCGATCCGAGGTGCTCAATCCCCACAGCAGCGTCCGGTTGTAGAAGACGCCGGCGAAGCCCGCGACGATCCCCAGCAGCAGATACAGCGGCTCGTGTGAGAAGCTCGGCGCCGCCAGGGCATTTACCGTGAAGTCCGGACGGTTGCCGAGGATCAGACGCTGAACCCAGATCGCCGCCGCGGACGCCGCGATCGCCGCGATCGCGAGGCGTGGCTCGAAGCGCTTGACCAACTCTTCGAGCACGAAGATAGCGCCCGCGATGGGCGCATTGAATGCGGTGGCGAGTCCCGCGCCCGCGCCGGCCGCCAGCAGGACCCGGCAATCCGCCCAATTGCGTCTGAACCACCTTCCGGTGTGGTATGCGATGCTGGCACCCATCTGGATGCTCGGCCCCTCACGCCCGAGCGCGAGGCCGGAGCCGATGGCGAGCACCCCACCGGCGAACTTGACCGGAATCAGGTTCGCCGACGGCGGCGTCAGCTCGCGGTTCAGCTCGGCTTCGACCTGCGGAATCCCGCTCCCTGAGGCATGCGGGGCAAAGCGCCGCACCATCCATGCAGACAACGCGGCGCAGAATGCGATCAGAACCAACAGCAGCGCGAATCCGCCGAAGCTCCAGCCGTGCATCCAAACGATCACCTCGCCGCGCAACCGGCTCGCGGCCTCGAGCGCAAGCCGGAACAGCGCGCCGATCACCCCGGCGCCGATCCCGCCGAGCACGGCGACGACGGCCAGGACGAGCAGGTTTCCCGGTGGCGCCTTCTGCGGCGCATCCTCTTGGCTCGAACTGTCTGTCATGGGCTGCCCTCGGGTTCAAATCGTCGGGAGGACGCTGGGCGTCCGACACCGCCGGGAACGAGCCTGAAGCCGCATCGGTACGAATGCACGAGACTCGACGGTGCGCAATATTGCCGCCGCATCGTCTGCAGTCTCAAGCTCTTTGCGCTGCCGGGTGTCGCGTGCGCGGCATGGCTGGGATTCCTGTCTCGCCGTCCCGACCGCGAGAGCGCTGATCCACGCGGTTCCGATCGCACCGGGGGGCGCCGTGCGCGCACACTCTGCGAGCGGCCGGTGCAACCAACGGGTCAGGAGCCCAGCTCGCCGTATGCAGGGCTCCGGGAATTGAGTAGAGTTCCGCCGGGGTGGTGCCGCGATCCCGATCCGACGGCCCGCGGCCGATACGTACTTGAGCGAACAAAAGAACCAATCGTTTGTCCGTCGTCTGGGCTTCGCGCTCGCCGGCTTGGCGCATGCCGTGCGGGTCGAGCGCAGTCTGCGCACTCAGGCCGTGGCGTTCGCGCTGGTCGTGGCCGCGCTGATCGTGCTGCGGCCCGGGCCCTTGTGGTGGGCGGCCGTGATGCTGGCCAGCGCCGGGGTGCTGGCGGCGGAGCTGTTCAACACCGCACTCGAGGCGCTGGCCGATCATCTGCACCCCGAGCATCATCCGCACATCCGCATCGTCAAGGATTGCGCGGCCGCCGCGGTGCTGGTCGCAACGCTCGGTGCCCTGGCGGTGGGCATCGCGCTCGCTGTGCATCTGCTTTGGCGCTGACCGGCGCGGCCTGGACGACGGCGCACGGGCCATGGTCATGGTTTGCGCAATCGTCGACTTTGACGCGGCGCCCAGGTTGACATTCGTCCCCCCCGCCGCGAACATGGTCGCAGCGGAAATCGGTCCACCGCCCGGAGCGCTCATGAGTTCACCCCACGCCGTTCTCGGCGCGATTCGCCACGACTGGACACTGCCTGAGGTCGAGGCGCTGTTTGCATTGCCGCTGATCGATCTGCTGCTGCACGCCCAGCATGTGCACCGGTCGCATCACGAGCCGAACACGGTGCAGATGAGCACGCTGCTGTCGATCAAGACCGGCGCGTGCCCCGAAGACTGCGCGTATTGTCCGCAGAGCGTGCGGTACGAGACGGGCGTGCAGCGTGATGCGCTGATGGAGATCGGAGCCGTGCGCGAGTGCGCCGAGCGCGCCAAGGCCGCCGGCGCGACGCGTTTCTGCATGGGAGCGGCGTACCGCTCGCCGAAGGACCGCGAGCTTCAGATCATCGCCGCGATGGTGCGCGAGGTCCGCTCGCTCGGGCTCGAGAGCTGTGCGACGCTCGGCATGTTGACGCCGGATCAGGCCCGCACGCTGAAGGATGCCGGTCTGGATTACTACAACCACAATCTGGACACGTCGGCGGAGTTTTACCGCGAGATCATCAGCACACGGACCTATCAGGACCGGCTCGACACCCTCGAGGCGGTGCGCGCGGCGGGCCTGAAGGTCTGCTGCGGCGGTATCCTCGGGATGGGCGAGACGCCGGCCGACCGCGCCAAGCTGCTGTGCACGCTCGCCAATCTGCCGGAGCATCCCGAGAGCGTGCCGATCAACCAACTGGTGCCGGTGCCGGGCACACCGCTGGCGGAGCGCGCGCCGCCGGATTCGTTCGAGTTCATCAAGGCCATCGCCGTGGCGCGCCTGCTCATGCCGCGCGCGCACGTGCGTCTCTCGGCCGGCCGCGAGGCCATGAGTGATGAGATGCAGGCACTGTGCTTCATGGCTGGCGCCAACTCCATCTTCTACGGCGAGAAGCTGCTCACCACCGGCAACCCCGACGTCGAGCGGGATCGGCGGCTCTTCGAGCGGCTCGGACTGCGAGCCGAGGCCGTTCCAACCGACGAGCAGGCGCCGCGGCGCGGCGCGGCTCACCCGTCCCATGCAGAGACAACCGCTTGAGCCGCTGCTCGAGCGGCTCGAGCGTGCCGACCTGCGCCGCCGCCGGCGCACGATCGAGCGCCTGGCGGCGCCGGGCAGCCGCACCGAACTGATCGTCGCGGGCCGCCGGCTCGTCGATTTCAGCAGCAATGATTACCTGGGCCTGGCCGCTCATCCGGTGCCGGCCGCGGCCATGGCCGAGTGTGCCGCGCGCTGCGGGGCGGGCACCGGCGCCTCGCACCTGATCAGCGGACACGGCGCCGAGCACGCGGCCCTCGAGGAGGAGCTTGCGGCGTTCACCGGCCGCGAGCGCGCGCTGTTGTTTTCGACCGGCTATATGGCCAATCTCGGTGTCCTAGGCGCGCTCGCCGGCCGGGGCGAGACCGTGCTGCTCGATCGGCTGAGTCACGCTTCGCTCATCGACGGAGCGCTGCTCTCGGGCGCCCGCCTCGGGCGTTTCGCGCATGCCGATGTCGCTGCGGCCGAGCACCGGCTCGGAGTCGGCTCGGAGCCGGTGACGGTGCTGGGCACCGATGGTGTGTTCAGCATGGATGGCGACCTGGCACCGCTAACGGCGCTGGCGCGCCTCGCAGAGGCTCGCAAGGCATGGTTCGTTGTCGACGATGCCCATGGTCTGGGTGTGATGGGGCCGACGGGCAGGGGTGCCGTGGAAATGCACGGCCTATCGGCCGACGCTGTCCCGGTGTTGATCGGAACGCTTGGCAAGGCATTCGGGTCGTTCGGCGCGTTCGTCGCCGGCAGCGCCGACCTCATCGATCTGCTTGTGCAGAAGGCCCGGCCATACGTCTACACCACCGCATTGCCGCAGCCGATTGCCGCCGCGACACGTGCCGCGTTACGCCTTGCGCAGCGCGAGCCTTGGCGCCGCGAGAAGGCACTCGCACTCACGGCGCGCTTCCGGGCCGCTGCCGCCGCTGCCGGCCTACCGCTGGCCGATTCGAGCACACCCATTCAGCCGATTCTCGTCGGCGGCGCGCGCGCGGCGCTGCGGGCCCAGCGGGCGCTGGTCGAAGCGGGCTTCTGGGTGGTCGCGATTCGCGCGCCGACGGTGCCGGCGGGTCAGGAACGTCTCCGTGTCACGCTGAGCGCGGCGCACCATGAGAATCACGTCGATGCACTGGTCGAGGCCCTGGCGCGGGTCTGGGCGCAAGTACGGCCGGACGCATCCGCATGAGCGCGCTTCATCTGGAGATTCGCGGTGACGGCGCGCCGCTGGTCCTGCTGCACGGCTGGGGATTGAACGTACGCGTTTGGGATGCGTTGTCTGCGGTCCTCGAGGGGCTCCGCAAGGTTGTCGCCGTCGACCTGCCCGGCCACGGGCGCAGTCCCTGGCGGCCCGACCGCGCCGGCGCGAGCGCGCAGGTGAAGTGGATCGGGCGCGCCGTCGCGGAGCACATCGGGCGCACGCCGTACGCACTGCTCGGCTGGTCGCTGGGCGCGCAGCTGGCGCTGCGCTGGGCCGCGCAGCCGCCCGCGGCTCTGCGCCCCCCGGCGCAACTGGTCTTGATTGCCGCCACACCGCGCTTTACGGCTGCGCAGGACTGGCCGTACGGTACGCCGAACACACGGCTGTTGCGCATGGCCGAGGGTCTCCAGAACGACTATCGGCAGACCGTGAGCGAATTCCTCGAGCTGCAGGTACGCGGCAGCGCCGCGGGCGAGGCGGTGCTCGAGCGGCTGCGCGCGGCGTTGTTCACCCACGACGAGGCGGTCCCGGAGGCGCTGACTGCCGACCTGGCGCTGCTGCGCACGACGGACCTGCGCGGCGGGCTCGGCGCGATCGATGTGCCGACTCTCGTGATGGCCGGTCAGTACGACCGGGTCGTACCACCCGCGGCCTCCCGGGCGCTGGCGGCGGCGATGCCGCATGCGCGTCTCGTCGAGGTCCACCGCGGCGCGCATGCGCCGTTTCTCTCTCATACCGCCGAAGTCGCGGCGCTGCTCGCGCAGTTTCTGAGCTCGAAATGACTGAGCCGAACCCCTTCGAGCTCCACCGTGCCGGTGTGCGCGCGGCGTTCGATCGCGCCGGCGCGCGCTACGAGGCCGCCGCGCTCGTTCAGGCCAGGGTCGCCGAGGAGCTGCTGGCGCGCCTAGAGCCCTTCGCGTTCGCTCCGGATGTGCTGCTCGACCTCGGTGCGGGAACGGGCCGCGCGACTCGGCGGCTGAAGCGGCTGTATCGGCGCGCGTGTGTCGTGGCGCTCGATCTGTCGCCGGGGATGCTCCAGCAGGCGGCGCGCCATCAAACGCTGCTGCGCCGTTTCGAGCGCGTGTGCGCCGATGCGACCCGTCTGCCGCTGGCGGCGCAGAGCGTCGATGTGATTTTCAGCAACCTGATGCTGCAGTGGTGTGATCCGCCGGACGAGGCGTTTGCGGAGGCACGCCGCGTCCTGAAGCCGCGCGGCTTCTTTGCGTTCAGCACCTTTGGACCGGATACGTTGCGGGAGCTGCGTGCGGCGTGGGGCGAGGACAGCCGCACGCACGTCAACCGCTTCTTGGACATGCACGACCTGGGCGATGCGCTGATGCGCATGGGATTCAGCGAGCCGGTGTTGGACGTGGAGCGCATGACCGTGAACTACCAGGATGCACTCACGTTGATGCGCGATTTGAAGGCGATAGGGGCACACAACGTGACGGCGGGCCGCGCGCGGTCCCTGACCGGCAAGGATCGCCTACGCGGCATGTTGGATCGCTACGAGACGTACCGGCGCGACGGGCGGCTGCCGGCCACCTACGAGATCATCTACGCGGCCGCATGGGCCGGCCGCGAGCGCGACGAGCGCCCGTCCTCACCGGAAGCGCTGGCGGCGCGCGCGGTGGGCGGCGAAGTCCAGGTCCCATTGTCTCGAATCCGCCGCAGGAGGCGATCATGAGCGTACGGGGGTATTTCGTCACCGGCACCGACACTGGCGTCGGAAAAACGCTGTTCTCGGCGGCCTTGACGCGAGCGCTGGCGCGCCGCGGGCTGCGGGTCGCGGTGATGAAGCCGGTCGCGTCGGGTGCCGTCCGCACCGCGGACGGTCTGCGCAGCGAGGATGCGCTGACGCTCATCGCCGAAGCCACCGTGACGGCGCCCTATGAGACCGTGAATCCCTACTGTTTCCCGCCGCCCATCTCCCCGCACATTGCGGCGGCGCAGGCCGGCGTACAGATCGATTTGGAAGTGCTGCGGGCCCGTTATGCGGAACTCGCCGCGGCGGCCGACTGTGTCGTCGTCGAGGGCGCCGGCGGCTGGCTCGCGCCCATTACTGCGGCGGCGGGCATGGCCGATATCGCGCACATCCTCGAGGTGCCCGTGATTCTCGTCGTCGGCATGCGCCTGGGCTGCCTGAATCACGCATTGCTGACGTACGAGTCCATCGGCGCCCATGCGGCGAACTTCGCCGGATGGGTGGCGAACGGCATCGACCCGGCGATGGACTGCGCCGCTGAGAATGGCTGGACGCTGCGCGCCCGGCTCGGCGAGCCGCTGGCCGAGATCCCGGCGCTCGAGCCGGCGGCCGCGCTGCCGGATCTCACCGCGGCCGCCGCCCGGCTGATGCTGCGGTCTTGAATCGCCCCGCGCGGCGCAATACCATGATCCGCGTCAATTTGGGACACCGCTGCGGTGCCGGGAGGCGGGCTCGATAACGAGACGCTGGCGCCGCCGGTGCAATGGACAGAGCCGGGGGAGATTGCCGGAACGGCCGCGAGGCCGGATCCAGTAGAGCAACTTAAGGCCAGTTCCGAGCACGACATGCCTTCGCTGCGCATCGTGATTCGCCCAAACTGCTCGCTGACGGTGCGGGGCGCCGTGGTTTTCTTCGCGAGTCTCGCCGCGGTCACTCTCGGCATCGCCTCGGCCTTCACCGTCCTCGGCCTGTGGCCCATCCTGCTGATCGCCCTCGGCGAGATGATGGCGCTCGGCTGGGCGTTGCACGAGAGCCTGCAGCGGCGCTTCCAGGCCGAGATCCTCACCATCACCGAGCATGAGGTCACCGTCGAATCGCATGACCGCCTCGCCCGCCGGCAAGTCGTCTTTCAGCGTCACTGGGCGCAGATCAAGTTGACGCGCCCGGCCGCTCGGCTGCACCCGAGCCGGCTGACCATCGAGTCGCACGGCCGCGCCTGCGAGGTAGGCGGATTCCTGACAGAGGACGAGCGGCACGGGCTGGCGCTGCGGCTGAAGCGATTGGTTGGACGCGTGAACGAATCCCCACCGCTGGCGCTGGGCCGCCGGTGACGGGCGCAACAAGTTCGGATCCGGTTACCGCTGCGCGCACCATCCGCATCGTGCGGACCGCGCGAGTAGGGGCATGACAACGATGAAGCGCGCAACACTCGGCAAACTGCCCGGCATCCTGGCGCTCGTGGCTGCCGGCGGCATGCGGCGGGCCTCCGCCTCCGGCTGGGATCTGATCAACATGCCGCGGGGCGTGACCAACGTCAGCACGCGGATCTACGCCCTGCACATGATGGCCTTCTGGGTGTGCGTGGGCATCGCGGTGGTGGTGTTCGGCGTGATGATCTGGTCGCTGATCTTCCACCGCAAGTCGCGTGGGGCCGTGCCCGATGTCACCATGACTCACAGCACCAAGGTGGAGATCGTCTGGACCATCGTCCCGGTCGTGATCCTGGTGAGCATGGCGATCCCGGCCGCGCGGCTGCTGGTCAGGATCAACAACAACACCGATCCCCAGCTCAGCATCCGCGTCACCGGCTTTCAGTGGGGCTGGTACTACCACTACGTCGGTACGCACGTGAGCTTCGTCTCGAAGCTCTCCGCCAGCAGCAATGCCGCCCGCCAGCTCGACTCCGGCATCAGTCCGACCAGCGTGCCGCACTATCTGCTCAGCGTCGACCACAAGCTGGTGGTACCGGTCGGGGAGAAGATCCGCCTGCTTATCACCTCGGTGGACGTGATCCACTCGTGGTGGGTGCCCGACCTCGGCGTGAAGAAGGCCGCGATCCCCGGGTTCATCAACCAGGCCTCGTTCACCATCGCGCCCAACAAGCCGGGGGTTTACCGCGGTCAGTGTGCCGAGCTGTGCGGGCGGGACCACGCTTTCATGCCGATCGTGGTGCGCGCGGTGAGCCCCGCGCAATTCTCGGCGTGGATTGAGCAACACACCGGGCAGCCGACCGAGGCGGCGGCGGGTTCGGCCGCCGCGCAGGCAACCCGCACCTGAACGGGGCCGAAGACCGTCACGACACCGTACCGAGATCGATCGTTGATCAACAGCTTGCAAGAGGTCGTCCCATGGCCGAGTCGTACCTGAGCGCCGCACACGCTGACCATGACCACAAGCCGCACGGCTGGCGGCGCTGGGTGTTGGCCACCAATCACAAGGACATCGGCACGATGTACCTGATCCTCTCGGGGATTATGTTTTTCATCGGCGGCTCGGCGGCCATGGTCATCCGGGCGCAGTTGTTCAAATCCGGCATGGAGCTGGTCGACCCGGCGGTGTTCAATTCCCTTACCACCATGCACGGACTGATCATGATCTTCGGGGCGATCATGCCGGCGTGGGTGGGTCTGGCGAACTGGATGATTCCGATGCAGATCGGGGCGCCGGACATGGCGCTGCCACGCCTGAACAACCTCAGCTTCTGGATCCTGCCGTTCGCCTTCACTTTGATGCTCGCCTCGTTCTTCGTGCCGGGCAGCGCGATCGCCGGCGGCTGGACCATGTACCCGCCGCTGATGCAGCAGTTCGGCGATGCCTTCCCCATGATGATCTTCGCGATTCATCTGATGGGAATCTCCTCCATTCTCGGGGCGATCAACATCATCGTGACCATCATGAACCTGCGCGCGCCCGGGATGAGCCTGCTGCGCATGCCGCTGTTCGTGTGGACCTGGCTGATCACCGCCTACCTGCTGATCGCGGTGATGCCGGTGCTGGCCGGCGCGATGACCATGCAACTTACCGATCATTTCTTCGGCACCAGCTTCTTCAACGCCGCCGGTGGCGGCGATCCGGTGCTGTTTCTGCACGTGTTCTGGTTCTTCGGACACCCCGAGGTGTACATCCTGATCCTGCCGGCCTTCGGGATCATCTCCGAGATCATCCCGAGCTTCGCGCGCAAGCCGTTGTTCGGCTATGAAGCCATGGTGTACGCCACCGCGTCGATCGCGTTCCTGTCGTTCATCGTCTGGGGCCACCATATGTTCACCGTGGGGATGCCGGTGGCCGCCCAGCTCTTCTTCATGCTCTCGACGATGTTGATCGCCGTGCCGACCGGCGTAAAGGTGTTCAACTGGGTGGCGACCATGTGGCGCAGCTCGATGTCGTTCGAGCCGCCCATGCTGTTCGCCATCGCGTTCGTGTTCCTGTTCACCGTCGGCGGACTCTCGGGACTGATGCTGTCGCTCGTGCCGTCCGACTATCAGTATCACGGCACGTACTTCGTGGTGGCGCACTTCCACTACGTGCTGGTGCCCGGCGCGGTGTTCGCGATATTCGCCGGAATCTACTACTGGCTACCGAAGTGGAGCGGTCGCATGTACGACATGCGGCTCGCCAAGTGGCACTTCTGGTTGTCGGTGATCTTCGTCAACGTGCTGTTCTTCCCGATGCACTTCCTCGGTCTCGCCGGCATGCCGCGCCGGATCGCCGATTACGCGCCGCAGTTCACCGATTGGAACATGGTCGCCTCGATCGGCGGGTTCGTGTTCGGCGCCTCGCAGCTGCTGCTGCCGTACATCGTCTGGAAATGCGTGCGCTCGGGCAAGCCGGTCGAGGCCAACTCGCCGTGGGACGGCGCGCGCGGCCTGGAATGGGAGCTGCCCTCGCCGGCGCCCTATCACTCGTGGGAATTCCCGCCCTCGGAAGCGGTGCTCGCTCATGCCGACAAACACTGACGGCAAGCGAGTGCCCGGTGCCGATGCGGGCGCGCCCGTGGATGCGCGTGCGCTGACGGCGGCGCAGCGGCGCAAGGTGCGCCTGACCACCTGGGTGGTGGGCCTGATCGCGCTCGGCTTTTACGTCGGATTCATCATTTTGTCGGTGATCCGGGCGCACCGCTGAGCGTCCGGCAGGTCGCAACACAAGAAAGTGCCACCATGACAGACGCACACGTCGAGCCCCGGAAGTACTATGTGCCGCACGGCAGCCCCTGGCCGATCATCGCGGCGGTGGCGTTGTTCACGCTCATGTTGGGGGCGGTGCTCTACCTGGACGGCGTGGCGTCATGGTGGGTGCTGCTGCCCGGCCCGCTGTTGCTGGCGTTCATGTTCGGGGGGTGGTTCTCGACGGTGATCGGCGAGAATCAGCACGGCGTCTTCCACTTCCGTGAGGACCGCTCGTTCCGCCTGGGGATGATGTGGTTCATCTTTTCCGAGGTCATGTTCTTCGCGGCGTTCTTCGGCGCGCTGTTCTATACGCGCATGTTCGCGGTGCCCTGGCTCGGCGGCGAGGGGGCCAAGGCGCTGACCAACTTCCTGCTCTGGCCGCACTATCGGGCGACTTGGCCGACCAACGGCCCGGGGCACGTGGGCGGAAAGACCTTCGGCACGATGAGCGCCACGGGGATCGCGGCGGTGAACACTCTGGTCCTGCTGACCAGCGGGCTCACCGTGACCATCGCCCATCACGCGCTGCGGCGCGGCAAGCGCGGCACCCTCAAGGTGTTTTTGGCATTGACCTTCCTGCTGGGATTCACCTTCGTCGGCCTGCAGGCGCACGAGTACTACGAAGCCTACACACGGATGAATCTTCGCCTGACCACCGGGATATACGGTTCCACGTTCTTCATGCTGACGGGCTTCCACGGCCTGCACGTGACCATCGGCGCGATCATGCTGCTGGTGATCTGGATCCGCGTGCTGCGCGGGCACTTCACGCCCGAGCGCCACTTCGCCTTCGAAGCGGTCGCGTGGTATTGGCACTTCGTCGACGTGGTCTGGCTCTGCCTGTTCGTTTTCGTGTACTGGCTGTAGGGCGGGTCCGCCGCGCCGGGCGTAAGTCAGCGCGTCGGCAACACGTCCTGCGGCGAGATCAGCCCGGCGTACCAGGCGGCCATGATCAGCGCGAACAGCGCGAGCGAGAGCGCGATCCGAATGGTCAGCGCCCGCACGATCTTGTCCGAATCCGCGCGCGTACCGCGCGCCAGATGAAACAGCGCCGAGCCGAGGCTCGCGATGATCGTGCCGAGTGAGACGATGACCAGCAGCCGGAACCACGTGGGCATGCGCCCATTGTACCGGTTGCGGCCGCCCGGGCCATCGTGATGTCGAGCGTGCGCTTTGGAGGCAGAGTGTTCGCGCCCTCGCCGGCGCTGACGGGGCTGCTGGCCCTGCTTGCCGTGGGATTCGTCCTGCTCGGGCGCTGGCAGTGGCGGCTCGGCGAGGTGCACGCGGCACAATATCGTCTCTTCGTGCGCGGCGCCGCCCGCGTCGTGACGCTCGATTCCGCATCGCTCGTTTCGGTGCCGGACTATCAGCGAGTGCGGGTTCGCGGTACCTACGACGGGGCCCGCCAATTCCTCCTCGACAATAGCATCCACGATGGACAGGACGGCTACCAGGTGCTGACGCCGCTGATGCGCGCGCCCGGCGATACCATTCTGGTCGATCGCGGCTGGGTGCCCTTCACCGGCAGCCGGGCGCGTCTGCCCGACATAGCCCTGGCCGCGTCGGGACCGGTGACCGTGGTCGGGCGGGTGGCCCGACTGCCGGTTGCCGGACTGGCCTTCGGGCGTGCCGCGCCTCCGCCCGGGAGCCGCTGGCCCAAAGTCACCAGCTTTCCACGATTTACCGATCTCAGCGCCGCCCTCGGGCGTCCCGTCGAGCCGCGGATCCTGCTGCTCGAAGCGGGCGCGCCGGACGGATACGTACGGGTGTGGCGGGCGCCGGGCACGCCGGCCCTGCAGAACTGGGGCTACGCCGTTCAGTGGTGGGCCTTGGCGGCCGCGGCCGGGGTGATCTGGCTCGTTCTGAGCCTGCGCCGCCCGGCCAGCTGATCGCATCCGTCCCGGCGCCACGCGCGAGGCGGATGCGATACGATGCCTGCCATGTTCCATAGAGCATTCCCTTGATCCGCGCATCCGGCAATCGCAGGTTGCGCAGACTTTCGCGGGCCGGCCGGCCGCGGCACGCCGGCGCCTGCGGAGTGCGCGCGTGAACACCCGTCCGTCCGCGCTGCCAGGCGCCGCACCCATCGTCTGGCGCCGGTATCTGGAGCTGACCAAGCCCCGGATCGTCGCGTTGATCACCTTTACGGCTCTGGTCGGCACACTGCTGGCCAGTCCCGGCTGGCCGCCGCTGCATGCCGTATTGTGGGGCACGCTCGGGATCGCGCTCGCCGCCGCATGCGCCGCGGCCATCAATCACGTGCTCGACCGGCGGATCGACGAGCAGATGTCGCGCACGCGCTCGCGGCCCTTGCCGCGCGGAGAGCTCACCGAGCGCAACGCATTGGTGTTCGCCGCCGTGCTCGGCGCGCTCGCCATGATCATCCTGTCGGTGCTGGTGAATCCGCTCACCGCCGTGCTGACGTTCTTCTCGCTGATCGGTTACGCGGTGATCTACACCGCCTGGCTCAAGCGCGCCACGTCGCAGAACATCGTGATCGGCGGGGCCGCGGGAGCGGCGCCGCCGGTGCTCGGCTGGGCCGCGGTGACCAATACGGTCGATCCGCATGCGTTGCTGCTGTTTCTGATCATCTTCGTGTGGACGCCGCCGCATTTCTGGTCGCTGGCCATCGCGCGCAAGGACGAGTACGCGCGCGCCGGCATTCCGATGCTGCCGGTCACGCATGGCGTGGAATATACGCGGCTACAGGTGCTGCTCTACGCGGTGCTGCTGGTGGTCGTGACGCTGCTGCCGTTCATCACCGGCATGAGCGGGTTGATCTATCTGGCCGCGGCGCTCGCACTCGGTGCGCGCTTTTTGTATTACGCCTGGCGCTTGAAATTCACGCGGCGGCCGGAGCTGCCGATGCGTCTGTTCCGCTACTCCATCAGCTACCTGATGTGGCTGTTTGCGGCGCTGTTGATCGATCATTACCTACCGACGACGCAGTTTCTGGCGCTGGCGCACGCGTAAGCAGGATCTCCCACGAGGACAGCTGCCGCGCACCGAGCAACAGCGCGCCCGAGGCCTGATAGCGCTCGGGGTCGATCCGGCCGTAGTGCTCCGCGCCGTGATAGCCGTTGGCTTCGGACTGATAGATCGAGACGATGCATCGCTCCAACAGGGAGAAAGTGCCCTGGAGCTTTCCGAGCGCGGCATTCTCCGAGATCCACCGCAGGCAGGCGCCTTTCTTCGCGGGCGGCTCGATCGAGTAGGCGTTGCGGAACTCCACCGGCGGCGCGC
>JAJZZR010000432.1 GCA_021797465.1 Pseudomonadota bacterium
GCCGACGAGGTGCGCGGGTTCGCCGAGGCGATGCGCCGCCTGGCGCGCCAGCCGGACCTGCCCGAATCGGTCCGCGCCATCGACATCGTCGGCACGGGCGGGGATCGCTCCGGCAGCCTGAACATCTCCACCGGCACGGCGCTACTGACCGCGGCCTGCGGTCTGCCGGTCGTCAAACATGGCAATCGCTCGGTCTCGAGCCGCGCTGGCAGCGCCGACGTGCTCGAGGCGCTGGGACTGCGGATGCCGCTCGGGGAGCGGGCGGTGGGCGAATGCCTGGCGCGATGCGGCTTTACGTTTCTGTTCGCCCCACACTACCACCCGGCGACCCAGGCGGTGGCCACCGCGCGGCGCGCGCTCGGGGTGAGGACGGTATTCAACATCCTCGGGCCGCTGACCAACCCCGCCCATCCGCCGCTGCGCCTGATCGGCGCGTTCAGCCTCGAGGTGGCGGCGCTCATGGCGGACACCCTCGCGGGCATGCGGATCGAGCGGGGATTCGTGATCCATGGCGCGGAGGGCTGGGACGAGCCGACGCCGGTGGGTCCCTTCACGGTATTCGACGTAAGGCCGGGTCGGGTCACACGCGAGACGCGCACGCCGGAGGATTACGGGCTGCGCCGCTGCCCGCCGGCCGCCCTGATCGGCGGCGATGCCCGCCACAACGCCGAGGCGCTGCGCGCGGTGCTTTCGGGACGGTCACACGGCGCGCAGCGGGATTGTCTGCTGCTGGGCACCGCACTGGCGCTGGAGGTTGCCGGCGAGTCGACCGACCCGCGCGCCGCCATGGATCGGGCCCGTGAAGCCATCGACGACGGAGCAGCGGGCCGCGTACTGGACACGCTGACCCGGACGGGGAGTGCGGCATGAGTCGCGACTTTCTCGCGCAGATGGCCGCCGCGAGCGGCACGAGGGCCCAGGCCGCCCGAGTCGCATGTCCACCGGAGCAGATGCTGCGCCGGGCCCGCGCGCAATCGCCCGCGCCGCCGCTGCGGTTCACACCCGGCGAGTTCGGTCTCATCGCCGAGGTTAAGCTGCGCTCGCCGGCCGCAGGATCCCTGGTGGAATCGGCGGGCGACCTCGGGGCGCGCGTCGGTACCTATGCCGCCGCCGGCGCAGCGGCCGTCTCCGTCCTGACCGAGCCGGAGTGCTTCGATGGTTCCCTGGAGCATCTGCGGACCACCGCTGCGCAGCTCACCCCGCTCGGCGTCCCGGCGATGCGCAAGGATTTCCTCGTAGATCCCTATCAGATCGCCGAGGCACGCGCTGCAGGGGCCGGCGGCGTATTGCTCATCGTGCGCATGCTTGAGGATACTGCGCTGGAGGCCATGATCGAGTGTGCCCGCGAACTGGGCCTGTTCGCCCTGCTGGAAGCGTTCGACGAGACTGACATCGGGCGCTTGCACGCGCTGACCGCGCGGTTGGGTGGCGAGGGACTGCTCGCCGGCGTCAATTGCCGCGATCTGAGCACGCTGGCGGTGGTTCCGGAGCGCCTCGAGTCGCTGGCCCCCCTGCTGCCACGCGTGCTGCCGCGCGTGGCCGAGAGCGGCGTCACGAGCGCCGAGGATGCCCGCCGCATGGGCCAGGCAGGCTACGATTTGGTGCTGGTCGGCAGCGCACTGATGCGCGCCCCCGACCCGCTGGCGCTGGCCGCTGACCTTTTGAGCGCCGGGCGGGAGGGCCGGCGGCACGCGTGCGGACAGGGCGTCCCGCTCGACGCAGCGGCTCGTCCGAACGGCTTCAAATGAACGCCACGCCCGGCACCTTGTGGATCAAGATCTGCGGACTCACCACGCCGGAGGCCGTCGAGGCCGCACTGGCCGCGGGAGCCGACGCGATCGGCTTCGTGTTCGCCGAGTCGGTACGGTATGTGGACACCTCGGCAGCCTGCCGGCTGGCAGGCCCGGCGCGGGGCAAAGTCCCCTGTGTGGCGGTCACGCGCCACCCCGAGCAGCCGCAGGTCGACGAGATCATCGCGGGATTCCGTCCCGATATCCTACAGAGCGATGCGCAGGACCTGGAGCGGCTGGCGCTGCCGCGCGAGCTCGAGCGGCTGCCGGTGCTGCGCGCGTGGCAAGCGGGCAAGACACTGCCCCGGCGACTGCTGTTCGAGGGCGCGGTAAGCGGCGTCGGTCGTGCCTGTGATTGGCAGGCGGCGGCGGCGGCGGCTCAGCATGCACAATTGGTGCTCGCCGGTGGGCTCGACCCGGATAATGTGGCTGGCGCGATCGCAGCGGTCCGGCCGTTCGGGGTCGA
Organism: Pseudomonadota bacterium; assembly: GCA_021797465.1. Classification (GTDB taxonomy): domain Bacteria; phylum Pseudomonadota; class Gammaproteobacteria; order Steroidobacterales; family Steroidobacteraceae; genus 13-2-20CM-66-19. Next base: position 2,257 of record JAJZZR010000432.1, read on the forward strand.
CGTCTCGAGCGGCGTGGAGTCGCGTCCCGGGATCAAGGATCCCGAGGCGGTCGTGCGGTTCGTGGCCGCGGCGCGTACCGCGCGCCCGGCATCCCTGGAGCAACGATGAGTACGAATTCCGACGCGCTGCAGGCGCTGATCGCGGGGCGTTATCCCGATACACACGGGCGGTTCGGCCCCTTCGGCGGACGTTATGTGCCTGAGACGTTGATCCCGGCGCTGGAGCGACTGGCGGAGGGAGTGCGAACGCACCTGCACGACACCGAGTTCCGCCAGGCGCTCGGGAACGAGCTGGCCTCGTGGGTGGGCCGACCGACCGCGCTGACGTACGCTCGGCGGCTGTCGGCCGAATGGGGCGCGCACATCTGGCTGAAGCGCGAAGATCTTGCCCACACCGGCGCGCACAAGATCAACAACGCCCTGGGGCAGGCGCTGCTCGCGCAGCGCCTCGGCGCCCGGCGCATCGTCGCGGAGACCGGCGCTGGGCAGCATGGCGTGGCCACCGCGGCTGCCTGCGCGCGGCTCGGGCTACCGTGCACCGTCTACATGGGGGCGATCGACATGGAGCGCCAGTCGCCGAATGTCGGGCGCATGCGGTTGCTCGGTGCCCGGGTCGTGCCCGTCACCAGCGGCGATCGGACCCTGCGCGCGGCCATCGACGAGGCACTGCGCGACTGGGTGTCGGACCCCCTGGGCACCTACTACCTGCTGGGCTCGGCCGTGGGACCTCACCCCTACCCCTACCTGGTGCGCGAGCTGCAGGCGGTCATCGGCCGGGAAGCGCGCGCCCAATTCCAGCAGGCCGCGGGACGGCTGCCCGATGCGGTGATCGCGTGTGTCGGCGGCGGCTCCAACGCCATCGGGATGTTTCATGCATTCGTACCGGACCGCGGCATCGAGATCATCGGCATCGAAGCCGGCGGACGCGGCGCCATGCTCGGAGGAAATGCCGCGACGCTCTCTTTCGGGCGGCCCGGCGTGCTGCACGGCAGCTACTCGATGCTACTGCAGGACGCCGACGGCCAGATCCAGGAGACGCACTCCGTGTCCGCGGGTTTGGATTATCCGGGCGTGGGACCGGAACATGCGCTGCTGGCGCAGAGCGGCCGCGTGCGCTACGAGACGGCCGGCGACGAGGAATCCCTCGCGGCGGTGCGCGCGCTGTGCGAGCTCGAAGGCATCCTGCCGGCCCTCGAGAGCGCCCACGCGCTCGCCGGCGCCCAGCGCTGGGCGCGTGCACATGCCGGCGGTACCGTCGTGGTGTGCCTGTCCGGACGCGGCGACAAAGACATGCCGACTTTTCAACAGACGCTGCTGGCGGAGCGGCCATGAGCGCCCACGAACGGATCAGCGCGGCGATCCGGGCGGCGAACGCGCGCGGCGATCCGGCCCTCGTGGCCTACCTGACGGCGGGCTTTCCGAGCCGCGAGCGGTTCCGATCGGATCTGCGGCGAATTGCCGGGGCGGCCGATGTTGTGGAGATCGGCGTGCCGTTCACCGATCCGATGGCCGACGGCGTGACGATCCAGCGCTCGAGCCGCGCCGCGCTGGAACAAGGTGTGAGCCTGCGCTGGATTCTGACGGAGCTGGACGCGATACGGCCCCGCCTCTCGACGCCGCTGCTGTTGATGAGTTATCTGAATCCGCTGCTCGCCTTCGGTCTCGACTCGCTGGCGTCAGCGGCCGAGCGCGCCGGCGTCACGGGATTCATCGTGCCGGATCTGCCCTTCGACGAAGGCGATGCGGTGCATGCGGCACTCACGGCGCGCGGACTGGCGCTGGTGCAGATGGTCACTCCCGTCACCTCGGAGGAGCGGCTCGTGCGGATTTGCGCGCGCGGCCAGGGCTTCCTGTACGCCGTCACGGTCACGGGAACCACGGGCGGCAACACCGGCATGCCGACCGATGTCACCGGTTATCTCGACACCGTGCGCCGACACGCTACTGTACCGGTGTGCGCCGGGTTCGGCATCCGCGGCCGGGAACAGCTCACGCAGCTGCGCGGACACGTCGACGGCGTGGTGATTGGCTCGGCGCTGGTGGAGCTTCTGGAGCAGGGAGGCGATCCGGCCGAGTGGTTGCAGTCGCTGCGGAGCGCGCCACGGCCCTGAGCGGCGCAGGCGCGCAATCGGCGGTCCCAGGGGCGCCGATTGCGCCGACCACAACGTGTTCCTGATCGTGAGGGGGTCCTGACATGCCGACGATCACGGTTGCCAAGCGTTTCCGCGGACCGGCGGAGTCCGCCAACGGCGGCTACTTCGCCGGATGTGTCGCCGCACAGGTCACGTATGCGGTCACGGTGCGGCTGCTGCGTCCGCCGCCGCTCGATGCGCCCCTGGACGTCCAGCCCCTACCCGACGATGGGCTTGCCATCCTGCTCGGATCGGAACGGGTCGGCGTGGCGCAGCCGGCGGACGTGACCCTCACGCCGCGCCCCGGGCCCACGTACTTCGAAGCCGTGGAGGCCTCGCGTCGCTATGCCGGCTTCAAGCACCACAGATTCCCGAGCTGCTTCGTGTGCGGCACGCAGCGCGTCCGCGGCGATGGCATGCGAATCTTCGCCGGGCCCCTGCCGGAGCGCGATCTAGTGGCCGCGCCGTGGGTACCCGACCCCTCGCTCGACGCGGGAGACGACAAGGTGCGGCCCGAATTCATGTCCGCGGCGCTGGATTGTCCGGGCTTCTACGCCGTCAGTCCCGATGACCGCATGATGCTCTTGGGCGAGATCACGATGCGCATCAATCGCCGAGTACACGTGGGGGAACGCTGCGTCGTGATCGGCTGGCGCATCGAGTCCGAGGGCCGCAAGCACTCGGCCGGCACGGCGGTCTACGGCGAGGAGGGCGAGCTTTGCGGCAGCGCGCGGGCCCTGTGGATCGAGCCGAAGAGCGCCTGAGCGGCGCGTGTTGCCGCAACCGAGCTGCCGACCCGCGATTGCGGGGCTGGCGGGAGCTGAGATAGGCTTGCGGCCAGATCGGGTCCAAGGCCTGCACAAGAATCAACAAGCGCATGCGGCATTGGGAAACAGGAGGCGTGACCGCGACGCTCGCGGCGCTGGCGATTTTGCATCTGACGCCGGTGGCGGCGGCGCAATGCAGCATCGAGGAATTCCCCGCGGTTGCCGTCACCATGAAGGGCATGCAGCCGCTGGTGTGGACCAAGATCAACGGCGCTCCCGCACGCTTCATCATCGATACCGGGTCGTTTTGGAACATGATCAGCCCGGCGGCCCGCGCCCAATATCATCTGCCCGCCGGGCCCTGGCTGTGGGGGGTGCGGCTCAACGGCGTGAACGGTTCCACTGCGGTGCGAATCGCGTCGGTGCGCACTTTCAAGTTCCTTGACGTACCGTTTCGGAACGCGAAATTCTTCGTCGGCGGCAACGCTTACGGCTCGGGCGCCGTTGGTCTGCTCGGCGGGACGCTGCTGCGTCTGCAAGACCTCGAGCTCGATTTCGCCCGCGGGCGGATGCGCTTCATCAAGACCAGGCACTGCAGCGGCGTGCCACTCGCCTACTGGGCACAGCGGCTGAAAGAGCCTATCGGCGTGGTCAGACTGCGGGCCTCGAGCACGCGTCGCCCGTATCTCATCGGTCATGCCTCGATCAACGGCAAGCGCATCCGCGTCCTGTTCGATACGGGCGCCTCGCGCTCCGTGCTCACCTTGCGAGCAGCCAGACGGGCCGGGATCACGCCCTCGAGTCCAGGTGTCAAATGGCTGGGTTCGATCGGCGGCGGCATCGGCAGGCGGTGGATCAACACCTGGATCGCGCCGATCGCAACGTTTCGGATCGGCGACGAGGAAATCGAGCATACGCACATCGTGGTGAGTGCGATCCACATGCCCGGATTGAACATCGGGATGATTCTCGGTGAGGACTTCTTCCTGTCGCACCGTGTTCTGGTGGCATACAGGCGGCGCCGGCTCTACTTCACGTACAACGGGGGTCCGATCTTCGACATCGGCCACCGCTACCTCATTCAGCGCGGCGCCTCGGCGCCGGTGGAGATCGGCCCCGGAGAGCATCCCGTGGCGAACCGGCAGGCTCCGGGCGAATCCCGCAAGGCACGACCGCGACGCTCTGTGACAGCCCGGCGGGCGCAGGCCAGCGCGCTCATGCGGCGCGGCATGGCGCTCGCGTCCGATGGGCAGTACGAGCGCGCACTGGCGAAGATGACCCGCGCGAGCCGGCTCGAGCCCAAGAACGCCGCGTATCGTTTACGCCGGGGCAACCTTTACTGGGCGATGCACCAGCCGGCCAAGGCACTGGCGAACTTCAGCGCCGCCATCAGGCTGCAGCCTGACCTCTATGCGGCACACTTGGCGCGCGCGCAGCTGCTGCTCAACTGGCAGCACGCCCCGCCGGGCAGCGCCGCTCAGATCAGGGCCGACCTAAACATCGTCGAGCTTTTGGCACCCAACGAGTCCGACACGGGACTCACGCTCGGTGATCTTTACGCCCGAATTGGGCATTACGCGGCCGCCGTACGGGCCATCAAGCTGTGGATCTACTACCACCGTCACGACGTCATGCTGCCGATCGCATGGAATTCACTGTGCTGGGCACGAGCCGAAGGTGACATTCAGCTGCGCCGGGCGCTGCGGGACTGCAATCGCGCGTATGCACGCCTGCCCCGCTCGGCCACCATTCTCGATAGCCGCGGCTTGGTTTATCTGCGCCTGGATCGGCTCGCCCGTGCGATCGCCAGTTACGATGCGGCGCTCGCCATCTCCCCCACGCTGGCCACTTCACTCTACGGCCGCGGCCTGGCGGAGCTGCGCGAGAAGAGAGCCGCGGTGGGCCGGGCGGACCTCGCGGCTGCCGTCAGATTCTCTCCCGGCGTTGCGCAAATGTTCGCCCGCATGCACCTCGCGCCCGAGGGACCGCGCCCCGACGGTCAGGCTGCGGGCGCCCCGTACACCTCGCGATAGTCCTCGATGGCCGCGCGGATCACGCGCGCGGCGTCCTCATGGCCGTAACGCCCGGTGAGCCTGATGCCCGAGGGCTCGCCGACGACCATCTTGTACGTCACGAAATAGTGCTCGAGGCGCTCGATCAGCGTGGCCGGCAGGTCGCTCAGCTCGCGCGCGCCACCCCACACGTAATCGCCCTCGAGAACCGCCACGATCTTGTCGTCGGCCTCGCCGCGATCGACGATCTTCAAGCCGCCGAGGATACGCGCGCGCAGCAGGATCTCCGAGTGAGTGATCGGCCGCTCGCTGATGACGCAGATGTCGAGCGGATCGCCGTCGCCGCGCTCGCAGCCCGGCGCGAGCCGCCGGACACGCTCGCCGCAATAGGTCTGCGGGATGAACCCGTAGAGTGCCGGCGGATGCGAGGATGTGCGCTGCGGTCGGTCCACGCGCAAGTAACCGGTCACCTTGTCGACCTCGTACTTCATCAGGTCGAACGGGGTGATCTCGATGTAGGCGGTCACCACCTCCGGGCATTCCGGTCCGGGTGAAAGACCGTGCCAAGGATGGGGCCGCCAGTTGAAGTGGGCGGAAGGAGTGGTCATGAAGGGTCTCGATCCGGCGGCCTAGCCGGCCGCGGCCATGCCGCGGTCCTGCCGCCGGGGAATCTCACGCCCGTTATTTCCGGACGGTGCGCTTGGCTTTCTTGGCGGCGGGATCTTTCGGCCGGGATTTGCCGAACGAGCCTCGGTAGATCTTGCCGCGGCGGCTCCTGATGTCACCCTTGCCCATTGAATCGTCTCCTTGGACGTCTGAAATCGCGGGCGCGAGTCTAGCAGAGCGCTTCACTGAAGCGCCCAAAAACCAAATAAAGCGAACCGGCCCCGAAAGAGACTCTCCCAGGGCCGGCCGCCTTGGTTAGAGCGATTACCAGCGTCGCGGCGCGCCGCCGCCGCCGCGTCCGCCGCCGGCACCGCGCTCCTGGGCCTCATTGACCCGCAGCGGGCGGCCGCCCAGATCCTTGCCATTGAGGTTCTGAATGGCGCGGGTGGCATCCGCGCGCGCCATTTCCACGAACCCAAAGCCACGCGGCCGGCCGGTCTCCCGGTCGGTGATCAAGCTTACGGATTCGACCGTCCCGTGCTGCGCGAACAGCTCGCGGACTTCACTCTCAGTGGCCGAAAACGGGAGGTTTCCGACGTAAATCTTCGTCATGCAATCAGACTCCAGAAAAGGAACTGGCCATCCCGATGCGCTCTGTTTGTGTTTTGCGGTCGGGACGACTTCCGGACAACTACCGGCAGGATTACTGCCACCTGGTCGGGCAACGATTCGGCTTTTCTCCGTAAGCCCGTTCGGCACCCGAGCAGGCCGCAGGCGACAGGAAAGGGAATGGTCACAGACCCGTTCTTAGGATAACCCAGCCTGCGCATTGGGCACAAGCCGTATGCGTCGGTCGCTCACCGATAGCGGGCGAGGACCTTGCGCAGCCCCGGGGACCCGGGCGAAAGCTGCTCAAACGGCAGGCTGTTCAGCGGCGCCTCCGGCGTCGCGTTCACCTGGTGGAACTCCGGGTGCCTGTCGCCCGCATCGACGTAGATCAGCCCCGTCAGGTATTCCCCCGAGGCCCCACGGGCCTGCACAGCCGCGCCCGCCGCCGCCCGGTCGGTGGGGTCGTATTCGGCACCGACCTTGCGCAGCACGATGCGACTGCCGTCATGCAAAGCGATCTGGCGGGCCTCACCGGGGGCGTAATCGACGGTGATGGGCTGTTCGCGGGGCACGAAATCGGCGCGCACCGCCGGCTCATAGTGCTCCCGCGTATACGCGTAGCTCTTGGTCGAACCCTCGTGGTCGTTGAACGTCACGCAGGGGGAGAGCACATCGATGAGCGCAAAACCACGATGCTTCAGGCCCGCCTCGATCAGCGGCACGAGCTGGCGCTTGTCGCCGGAGAAGCTGCGCGCCACGAAGGGAGCGCCGAGGTCGAGCGCGAGCAACACCGGGTCGATGGGCGGCTGACGGTTGGTCTCGCCCTTCTTGGCGCGGCTGCCGATATCGGCCGAAGCGGAGAACTGCCCCTTGGTGAGACCGTACACCCCGTTGTTCTCGATGATGTACAGCATGTCGAGATTGCGGCGGATGGCATGGCAGAACTGCCCAAGCCCGATCGAGAGCGTGTCGCCGTCGCCGGAGACGCCGATATAGCTCAAGCGCCGGTTGGCGGCATTCGCGCCGGTCGCGATCGAGGGCATGCGGCCGTGCACCGCGTTGAAGCCGTGCGCCCCGCCGACGAAATAGGCTGTCGTCTTCGACGAGCAGCCGATACCGGAGAGCTTCACGAGATTCTGCGGCTCGAGCGACAGGCCCCAGCAGGCTTCCACGATCGCCGCCGTGATCGAATCGTGGCCACAGCCGGCGCACAGGGTCGAGAGCGCCCCTTCGTAGGCGCGGCGCGTGAGGCCGAGCGCGTTCTGCGGCAGCGAGGGGTGGATGACTTTGGGCTTGGCGATGGACGTCATGGCGGGTTCCGGTATCAGGCGATGGTCGTGGTTTTCCCGGGCGGCAAAGCTACCCGCCCGGACATCACGGCGGACTCTCCCGCGGCATCCGATCCAGTCCGCGCCGCCGGGGCCGGCCGTTCGCGGCGGGCGCGACTCGTCCCCGCCGCGCCACACACCTCGGCGAGGACACCCTCGACGATGAACCGTGAGCTCACGGGCAAGCCGCTGTAGTGCAGCAGGGATCTAAGCTTGGCCTTCTCGACCGCCGTCTCCAGGGTCAACAGGGAGCGCAGCTGCGCATCGCGGTTCTGCTCGGCAACGAACACCTGTCGGTGGTCGGCGAGGAACCGCTCGACCTCCTCGCCGAATGGGAATGCCCGCACCCGCAGATAGTCGATCGCGACGCCCTGCGCACGCAGCAACGCCAGCGCCTCGCGCACCGCGCTGTCGCCGCTGCCGATCGACACGATGCCGATCTCGCTCCCCTCGCCGTCGATCAGCGCGCGCGGTACGCGTTGCTTGGCGGTCTGCCATTTGTTCATCAGCCGGTCGAGCACTTGTTGGTACTCCGCGGCGTCCTCGGTATACGCGCCGAACTGGTTGTGTCCCGAGCCGCGCGTGAAATAGGCCGCCTTGGGGTGCACGCCCGGAAGCGTGCGCCAGGGAATGCCGTCGCCGTCCACGTCGAGGTAGCGGTGGAACTTCTCCAGCGACTCGATCTGCTCGCGGGTCATCATCTTGCCGCGATCGGGCCGGTAGGCGTCGTCCCACTGGAACTCGCGGACCATCCAATCGTTCATGCCGATATCGAGGTCGGACACGACCAGCACGGGGGTCTGCAGCCGCTCGGCCAGATCGAACGCCTCGACGGCCATTGCGAAGCATTCTGCAGGGTCGGCAGGGTAGAGACAGATGTGGCGCGTATCTCCGTGCGAGGCGTAGGCGCAGGACAACAGATCCCCCTGCTGCGTGCGCGTCGGCATGCCGGTCGAAGGACCCACACGTTGGATATCAAACACCACCGCCGGCACTTCGGCATAGTACGCCAGGCCGAGGAACTCGTTCATCAGCGAGATACCGGGCCCCGAAGTCGCGGTGAAGGCGCGCGCGCCGTTCCATGCGGCGCCGAGTACCATGCCGATCGCGGCCAGCTCATCCTCCGCTTGAATAAACGCGAAGCGCTTCGCGCCGGTGTCTGGGTCGATGCGCAGGCGCTCGCAGAAGCTCTTGAAGGCGTCCATCAGCGATGTCGAGGGCGTGATCGGATACCACGCCGCGACGGTCGCGCCGGCGAACACACATCCGAGCGCGGCGGCCGTGTTGCCGTCGATCATGACGTGCCCGGCGGTGCGGTCCATCCGCTCGACCGACAGCGGCAGCGGGCAGGGGAAATGCGCGCGCGTATATTCGAACCCGAGCCTGATGGCCTTCATGTTGCTTTCGAGCAGCTGCGGTTTGCGCCCGTAGGTCTCGCTGAGCAGATCGCGGATCCGGTCGACGTCGAGGTTCAGCAGCGCCGCGAGCACGCCCGCGTAACAGATGTTCTTCATCAAGATGCGGGTGCGCACGCCGGTGAAGTTCTCGTTGCACAGCTTCGCCAGCGGCACGCCGATGACGGTGATGTCGGCGCGCGACAGCAGCACCGGACGCGGCCAGGTGGAGTCATACAGGAGGAAGCCGCCCGGCGCGAGCTCGCGAACGTCGCGGGCGTAGGTCTCCGGATTGAGCGCCACCATCAGCTCCACCGTGCCGGAGCGGGCCACGTGCCCGTCCCGCGAGACTCGGATCTCGTACCAGGTGGGCAGCCCCTGGATGTTCGATGGAAAGAAGTTCTTGCCCATCACGGGCACGCCGCTTCTGAATATCGACTTCATCAGCAACGTGTTGGCACTCGCCGAGCCGGTGCCGTTGACCGTGGCGATCTTGATGGTGAAATCATTGACGCGGTTGGCAGTTGTCATGGCGCGTGGCGAGTCATTGACGAACGGTGCATCGGAGCTGAGACGGTCCGCTGGAGACGGCATTTTCCGAGCCGCCGCCGACGTGAGCCCGCCGCTGCGGCCGGGGCGTCCGTGTACGGCGTCCCGGGCGGACAGCGGCGAGGCCCTGGACGGGCAAGCACGGGGGATCCGTGGCTATTACCGATGGTGGCTCCACGATGGCGGGGTCAGGCGATCTTGGGTTTGCGCTGCTCGAGCGCGCGGGCCTCATCCTCGGCGTGCGGCCAGTGAAGCAGGGATTTCTGCATGTCCCAGGCGGCGGTGGGACAGCGCTCGGCGCACAATCCGCAGTGCACACACAGGTCCTCGTCCTTGACCATCACCCGGCCGGTCTGGGGCAGGGCCGCCGACACGTACAGCGGCTGCGCGAGGTTCTCCGCGGGAACCTTCAGGCGCGCGCGCAGCTCGGCTTCCGGGCCGTTGTTCGTGATCGTCAGGCAATCGACCGGGCAGATGTCGATGCAGGCGTCGCACTCGATGCACAGCTTCGCGCCGAATACCGTCTGTACGTCGCAGTTGAGGCAGCGCTGCGCCTCCTCGGCGGCCTGCTCGGCGCTGAAGCCGAGCTCCACCTCGATATTGAGCTTCTTGAACCGCTCCTTCAGCGACACGTGCGGCATCAGCCGGCGCTCGGTCGGCGCGTAGTCGTTCGCGTATGCCCACTCGTGCATGCCCATCTTGCGGCTCTGCAGGTTGACTCCGGGAGAGAGGCGCTCGGTGAGCGGCTCGCCCTGGCAGTGACGGTGAATCGAGATCGCCGCCTGATGGCCGTGCTCCACGGCCCAGATGATGTTCTTCGGTCCGAACGCCGCATCGCCGCCGAAGAAGACGCCGGGACGCGTGGACTGGAACGTCTTCGCGTCGACGACCGGGACATTCCATTTGTCGAACTCGATGCCGATGTCGCGCTCGATCCAAGGGAAGGCGTTCTCCTGACCGATCGCAAGGATCACGTCGTCGGCGGGCAGGAACTGCTCGCCGGCGACCCGTTCCGCGACGATGCGTCCGCGCGCGTCCAGCTCGTATTCCATGCACTCGAAGCGCATGCCGGCGAGGCGGCCGTTCTCGATCACGAACGCTTTCGGCGAGCGGTTGACGAGAATCTCGACGTTTTCCTCTTCGGCGTCCTCGAGCTCCCAGGGTGAGGCCTTGAAGAAGCCGCGCGGTTTGCGCGCGATGACCCGGACCGTCCGGGCGCCGAGCCGCAGGCTGGTGCGGCAACAGTCCATCGCCGTGTTGCCGACGCCGATGATCAGTACCCGCTCACCGATGCGATCGACGTGTCCGAAGGCGACCGACTCGAGCCAGCTGATACCGATGTGCACGTTGGCCGCGGCCTCATCGCGCCCCGGCAGGCGCAACTCCTTGCCCTTCGGCGCGCCCGAGCCGACGAATACCGCGTCGAAGCGCCCGGACTCGATCAGGGCACCGAGACTGTCGATGCGCTCACCGAGGCGCAGCTCGACCCCCATCCCGAGAATCATGCCGATCTCCTCATCGAGCACCGGCTCGGGCAGCCGGAAAGCCGGAATGTTGCTGCGCATCAGCCCGCCGGGCCGGTCGTACTGCTCGAAGATCGTCACCTCGTAGCCGAGCGGCAGCAGATCGTTGGCCACCGTGAGCGAGGCGCAACCGGCGCCGATGCACGCGATGCGCTTGCCGTTCTTCAGGCGCGGCACGGGCGGGAGCCGCCCGGTGATGTCAGCGCGATTGTCGGCCGCCACGCGCTTGAGCCGGCAGATGGCCACCGGTTTGCTCTCGATCCGGCCGCGCCGGCAGGCCGGCTCGCACGGCCGGTCGCATACCCGGCCGAGA
>JAJZZR010000169.1 GCA_021797465.1 Pseudomonadota bacterium
GGAGCTGAAAGCCTGCGACGGAGTCCTGATGCTGATCTGACCGATCCGCATCCCGAGCGCCGCCGGCTCAACCGCCAGCCCGCTTGCCGAAACGCTCCCCACCACGATGTCGGGCTGGCGTCACTCTTCGCCGGGCCCGGCTCCGTACAGCCGGCGCAGCAGATGCGGCAGCAGCCCCTCGGCCGCCACGCCGACCGCCTCTACCGCGGCCAAGTCCTTCAGCCGCGTCATTTCCAGACCGGGATATCCGCACGGATTGATACGCTGGAAGGGCCCCAGGTCGTTGCAGACGTTGAGCGCGATACCGTGGTAGCTGGCACCGCGGCGCACGCGAATGCCCACGCTCGCCAGCTTGCGACCCTCGACGTAAACGCCGGGAGCGCCGCGGCGGCACTCGGCGGTGATGCCCAGTTCGGCGACATAGCCAATCACGGCACGCTCGAGCGCCGTCACCAGATCACGTACCCCGAGACGCGCACGCCGCAAGTCGACCAGCGCATAGGCGACGAGCTGTCCCGGCCCGTGATAGGTGACTTGGCCACCGCGGTCGATGCGCACCACGGGAATGTCCCCGGCGGTGAGCACGTGCGCCGGATCGGCATTCATGCCGAGCGTAAACACTGGCGGATGCTCCAGCAGCCACAGCTCATCGGGGGTATCGGACGCACGCGTGTCCGTGAAACGCTGCATCGCGTGCCACGTCGGCTCGTAATCCTGCAGGCCGAGCCACCGCACGTGTGGTGCCGAGGCGTCCGAGGACACCTCGGCCGCGAGCGCGCCGCCGGCCGGAGAACTCACGGACCGGTCCCGGCCAGACGCGCATTATCGAGGCCGGCGTTATTGCGATCGAGCGCCTGCTCGGCTCGGTAGCTCGAGCGCACCAGCGGCCCCGAGACGCATTCCAGGAATCCTAACTCCAACGCGTAGCGGCGCAAGCTGTCGAACTGCGCGGGCGTCACGAATCGCTCCACCGGCAGATGATTGACCGTCGGACGCAGGTACTGCCCCAGTGTGACGATGTCGACCCCGGCGGCGCGCAGATCACGCAGTGTCGTCTCGATCTCCTCGTCCGACTCACCGAGTCCGAGCATCAGGCTGCTCTTGGTGAGGACCCCAGGGCGGTGACGCTTGGCGTGACGCAGCACCTCGAGCGTGCGATCGTAGCCCGCCCGAGGATCACGCACCGGGTGCGTGAGCCGGCGCACCGTCTCGATATTCTGTGCAAACACCTCGAGTCCGGCGTCGACGACGGTCTCGACGTCGGCGAGCACGCCCTGAAAATCCGGCGCCAGCGCCTCGACCGCGGTCTCGGGATTGCGGCGCTTGATAGCGCGAATGCACGCGGCATAGTGTCCGGCACCGCCGTCGGGCAGGTCGTCGCGATCGACCGACGTCAGAACGACGTATCTCAGCTTCATCAGCGCGACGGTCTGGGCGGCGTTCTCCGGCTCATCGAGGTCCAGCCAGCCACGCGGATTGCCCGTGTCGACCGAGCAGAACCGGCAGGCGCGAGTGCACACCGCGCCCATCAGCATGAGGGTCGCTGTGCCGGCATTCCAGCATTCGCCGATGTTCGGACACTTCGCCTCCTCGCACACCGTGGCCAGCCGATGCTTGGCCACGATGCCCTTCACTTCCTGAAATCCCGACCCCATGGGCGCGCGGGCGCGCAACCACGGGGGCTTGCGGCCCAAGGCGGCGCTGGACCCCGCGGCGCTGGCCTTTATGCCGTCTCGAATTGCCGTAAACCCTTGATCAGTCAGATATTTCTCTCCGCTGCGGCGGAGAGCGGGCGCAGCGGCCGGGGGCATGTCTTTGTGAGCACACATGAGGCTATTGTACGTTCGCCCGGGAGAACTCTCTAATCCGCCCCTAGTGAGGGCCGGGCCTATCCCCTCGGGCACGCAGCCACGCCTCGAGGCGCGCCAGGCGCTCAGGCGAGCCGGCATCGAACCACGGCCCGTCGAAACGCTCGCCGCGAAGACGCCCCGCGGCGATGGCTCGCCTCAGCAGCGGGAGCAGAGGGAACCTCCCGGGTCGACAGCCGGCGAAGAACTCGGGTCGATACAGGCCAACTCCGGCATAGGTGAGGCGATCCGAGGCACGCTCCACCACCCGTCCTTCCTCGAGGCCGAAGTCGCCCTGCGGATTGTGTTCCGGATTGGAAGTCAGGACGATGCGCGCATCGGCGTCGTCCGCAAGTGGCGCGTAGCCGCGCAAATCCATATCCAGCCAGATGTCCGCATTGATGACCAGAAATGGATCAGGGCCCAGCGCCGGCAACGCCTGAAAGATTCCGCCGCCGGTTTCCAGCGGCTCGGGTCCCTCATCGCTGTAGGTGATCCGCACGCCATAGCGCGCCCCCGAGCCCAGCGCCGAGCGGATCTGCCCCCCCAGCCACGATAGATTGACGATCACCTCGCGGATGCCCGCGGCGGCAAGCGCCTCCAGGTGGTAGACGATCAACGGCTTGCCGGCGATATCCACCAGCGGCTTCGGAACGGTGTCGGTGATCGGCCGCAGCCGCTCGCCCCGCCCCGCCGCCAGAAGCATGGCCTTGGGGGGCGTCACGACTTGGTGTCCATCCCCCGAGGAAGCGCCGCGCACCGCTCGTCCTGAGCGGGTGCGCGCTGCCGGTCCGCCTCGCCCGCCGCGACTCGGCGCGCGCGCTCATTGGCAAGCGGCAGTTCCGGGACGACCCGCCGCTCGAGAAACTCCGCCAGCTCGCTCAGCTCCGGATAGCACGTGCATGCCTCGCGCACGTATTCCAGGGTCAGCGGTAGATCCCCCAGATAGCCCATCTTGCCGTCGCGGTACCAGAGGCGCGCGAAAATACCGAGCACCTTCAGATGGCGCTGCACCCCGACCAGGTCGAACCAACGCATGAACTGGCGTAGATCGGCGCCGGCATTCCCGCCCTCGGACTCGAGCCGCGCGCAATAACCCGTCACCCAATCCGCGACCCGCCCGCGCGGCCAGGAGATGTAACAGTCCTTCAGCAGCGAGACCAGGTCGTAGCCGATCGGCCCGCGCACGGCATCCTGAAAGTCGAGCACGCCGGGATTGCGGTGCGCGACCACCATGAGATTGCGCGAATGGTAATCCCGGTGGACGAGCACCTGCGGCTGCGCGAGCGCCTCGGCGATCAGGAAATCAAACAGCCGCTGCAGCATCCGCTCCTCGCCGTCCGTCAGCTCGAGCGACAGATGCCGCGCCAGGAACCATTCGGGCATCAGCGCCATCTCACGCCGCAGCCGCCCATCGTCATAGGGCTCGAGCTCGCCGGCCGCCTCCGCGCCGCGCGCCTGAATCCGCGCCAGCACCCGCAGGGCATCATCGTACAGACGCTGCGCATCGCCGCCTCCGGCCAGGCACGCCAGATATTGCGTACTGCCCAGATCCTCCAGCAGCAGCAAGCCGCGCTCGATGTCGCTCTCGTGCACGCGCGGCACGTGGACTCCCAAGGGCTCGAGCAGCCGAGTCACGTGCAGATAGGGACGCACGTCCTCTTTGCCAGGTGGCGCGTCCATGACGACGTACGTGCCGTTCGCGCAGAAGACCCGGAAATAACGCCGGAAGCTCGCATCGCTCGAGGCCGGCTCGATGTGCGCCGGCCGCAATCGAAGTTCGCGCGAGAGCCAACCCTCGAGCAGCGAGCGCCGCTCATCTCGATCAACCGTCTGCAATGCTTTGAGCCCACGAGACTGCGAGCGCACCATTATAATCTGACCCCTCATGCCGCGTTTGCGTCCACTGTTCACCGCCCTGCTGTCGCTCGGCTGCGGCGCACCTCATTGCCTCTGGGCCGCCCCGGTGGCCGGCTCGTCGTCCCCGCCCATCGCGCCGCGAGTCCGCCGGGCTCGGGCGCGGGCTCGCGCGCGGCTCATCGCCGGCGGCGCGGACATCAGCGCCGATCACGCCGTGCGCAACCGCAACGGCCAGTGGACCCTCAATGGCAACGTCGTGATTCGCCAGGGACAGCGCGAGATCCGCGCGCACCATGTCGTTTACGACAGCCGCCGCGGCAGCCTCTCCACCCACGGCGGCGTCGAGTTCTCCGATCCGATGGTGCGCATCACCGGCAAGGGCGGCAGCTACTCCCCGACCCGCGGCGCGGTGTTCAACTCGGCGCATTTTACGCTGCTGCACCGCAATGCGCGCGGCACGGCCGGCAGGCTTCGCCTGACGCCGCTCGGGATCCTGCAGCTGCGGCGCGTCACTTTCACGACCTGCAAGCTGCCGAAGCCGTCCTGGGTGCTGCGCGCCAGCTCCCTCACCATCGATACCCGCGACCGCATCGGCACGGGCCGCAACGCCCGCGTCGACCTGCACGGCATCCCGCTCCTGTACACCCCGTGGGTGTCCTTCCCCGTCGGCAACGTCCGCAAGACCGGCTTCCTGTTCCCGACATTCGGCAACACTTCGACGAGCGGCCTGCAGGTGACGACACCGTTCTACTGGAACATCGCGCCGAACGCCGACCTCACGCTGCAGCCCACCGAGTATCAGCGCCGCGGCATCGATCTGGGCGGCGAAGCGCGGCTGCTGACCGCCGACGACCGGACCGAGTTCGACTGGGACTATCTGCCTTATGACAGCGCATACCACGGCAGCCGCAGCCGCATCCGGCTGAGGAGCGAGACGAATCTGCCCGGCGGCTTGCGGCTGAGCCTCGACGGGGAGAACGTCAGCGACTCGCAATACTTCGAGGATTTCGCCAGCGGACCTGAAGGCGCGAGCACCGCGTTCCTCAATCGCCGCGCCGTGCTGTCTTACCGCAACGTGCACTGGAACGTCCAGGGCATGGTGCAGCAGTTTCAAACCATCGACAACACGCTGCCGGTGAACGAGCGGCCCTACGCCCGAGTGCCCGATATCACCGTCGACGCCAATTACGGCTGGGGCCCGGCCGACCTGCTGCGCTATGGATTCACCTCGGAGCTGGTCGACTTTCAGCGGCCCGAGGGCTCGACGCTGGTGAGCGGCTGGCGTTTGGACGCCACGCCCCGGGTTTCGCTGAACCTCGACGGCCCCGGATACTTCGTGCGGCCCGCGATCGCCTGGCGCACCACGGAGTACGAGCTGTCGCACACCGCGCCCGGCCAGCCGAGCAATCCCTCGCGCAATCTGCCCATCGCCAGCGTGGATGCGGGCTTGAAGCTCGATCGTCTCATCGGGCGCAATGGGCGGCGGCAAATCGAGCTCGAGCCGCGCGCGATGTATCTCTACGTCCCCTACCGCAATCAGAACAATCTGCCGATATTCGACACCGGCCTGCCCGATCTGCAGCCGGTGGAGCTGTTCCGCACCAACCGCTATGTCGGTGCCGACCGTCAGGGAGACGCCGATCAGGTCAGTGCCGCCCTCACCGCGCGGGTGCTCGGCACGGCGAGCGGCCGCCAATACCTCTCGGCCACGATTGGTGAAGCGTTTTACCTCCGGCCCCCGCGGGTGACCCTGCCCGGGCTGCCCCTTCAGCAGGGCCCATACGGCGGAATCATCGCCAAGCTATCGCTGACGGCAGTTAGGGATTGGAGCGCCAGCGGCGAGCTGCAGTGGAACCCGCAGAACTCACAGGCCGAGCGCGCCCAGGCGTCGCTGCAGTATCGCCCAGGGCCCGGCCGGGTGATCAATCTGGACTACCGGTTCGAGCGCACCACATTCGAGCGCACCACGCTGCAGCAGGCGTCGATCGCTGCACTCTGCGGCACCGCGCCGGCGCTGGTGAGCGGCAGCTCGTGCGGCACCAAGCAAGTGGGGATCTCGGGCGCCTGGCCGATCGGAGCGCACTGGAGCGTCTTTGCGCGCGCGATCTACTCGTTGCTGGACCACCAGGCACTGGAGAGATTCGTCGGCTTCGAGTACCGTTCGTGCTGCTGGAGCATACGGTTCGGCGCCCGGCGCTACGTGGCGCTGCGGCCGGTGGGGACGACGCAGCGAACCGGAACGCAGGTCACCGGCGTCTACTTGCAGGTGGAACTCAACGGCCTGGCCAGTGTCGGATCTGCGCCGGATCGTTTCCTCTCCGAGGCCATCCCCGGCTACACTTCAGCGGAACCGAATTCCCTGGCAGCGATGCCTTGACGAGCGAGCGAGGACTGACGCGCATGCGGCGGCATTTTCTATTGTGGACCTGGACTCCTGGCGACGCCGTGCGCACCGCCCGGCCGACTGCGCCGACGCACCGGGCGACTGTGCTCATTCTCATGGCGGCGGTCGCGCTCGCGGCCCTGCTGCCGGGGCGCGCCCTGGCCCAGACCCGCCAGCTGTCCACCCAGGGGCGGCTGCTCGACCGCATCGTCGCGATCGTCAACAGCGGCGTGGTGCTGCAAAGCGAGCTCGACAACCGGATGAAGCAGGTGGAGACGGAGCTCAAAGCCGAGGGTCTGTCGCCCCCGCCCGAGAGCGTGCTGCAGAAGCAGGTGCTCCACAACCTCATTCTCGAGCATCTGGAGCTGCAGCAGGCCGCGCAGGACGGCATCAGGATCTCCGACGACACCCTGAACGAGGCGCTGCAAAGCGTCGCGGCGCGCAACCACATTCCGTTCGCGAATCTACCGACCGCCCTGGCCCAGGAAGGCATCAACTACGCGGACTACCGCCAACAGATGCGCAACCAACTCACCATCGGGCTGCTGCGCGAGCGCGATGTCCTGCAGCGCATCGTGGTCACGCCGCGGGAAGTCGACCAGTTCCTGGCCCGCGAAGCCAGCGAACCGAATTCAAACGCGGAATACGACGTCTCGCACATCCTGATCGCGGTCTCGCCGGCCGCCACGCCGGCGCAGTTGGCGGCCGCCAAGCGCCTGGCTGAGAAAGTCGACCGTCTGGCGAAGTCGGGCAGGAATTTCGCCAAGCTCGCGATCACCTATTCGGACAGCAGCGATGCGCTCAAGGGCGGCAATCTCGGCTGGCGCAAGGGCTTCGATCTGCCCACGTTCCTGACCAACGTCGTTCCGCATCTGCAGCCGGGACAGATCAGCAACGTGCTGCGCACCGCCTCGGGCTTTCACATCGTCAAGTTGGACAAGGTCCGACGTCAGACGCACAAGGACATCGTCGAACAGGTGCACGTGCGGCACATTCTTCTCATCCCGAATGCCATACAGGACGCCGCCACCGTGCGCGAGCGCCTCGAGAAGATCCGTAAAGAGATCCTCTCGGGCAAGGTGAAGTTTTCGGTGATCGCCGCCTCGGTCTCCCAGGATCCGGGCTCGGCGTCCGAGGGGGGCAACCTCGGCTGGCAGAGCCCGAACGCCTTCACA
Source organism: Pseudomonadota bacterium (assembly GCA_021797465.1). Taxonomy (GTDB): domain Bacteria; phylum Pseudomonadota; class Gammaproteobacteria; order Steroidobacterales; family Steroidobacteraceae; genus 13-2-20CM-66-19. The sequence goes on from JAJZZR010000169.1 coordinate 7,266, forward strand.
CCGCGCTTCGCGGCGGCTATCAGCAAGCTCAAGGTAGGCCAGATCAGCCAGCCCTTCCAGACACGCTACGGCTGGCACATCGCGCAACTGCTGGGGCGGCGCAAGTTCAATGAGACCCAGGAAATGAAACGGCTGCATGCCATTGAGGCCATTCGCGCCAGCCGGGCGGACGAGGACACCCAGCTGTGGCTGCAACGGCTGCGGGACGACGCCTACGTCAGGATTCTGGCGGGCTGACCGGCCCGCGCGCCGTGCCACCGCGGATCGCGCTCACTTCCGGGGAGCCCGCGGGAATCGGGCCAGATCTGACCCTGACGGTGGCCGCGAGCGCCATCGGCTGCGAACTGGTGTGCCTGGCGGACCGCGAGCTGTTGGCCGAGCGGGCGAGCGCCTTGGGACTGACCGTGACGCTGCGCCCCTACGAGGGCGGCCCCTGCCCGCATGTGCCGGGCAGCCTGACCGTCGAGCACCACCCGCTGGCCTGCGCGGCCCGCGCGGGGCGACTCGATGTGCGCAATGCCCCCTACGTGCTCGGGCTGCTGGAGCGTGCTTGCGCGGGCGCCCGTGACGGCGAGTTCGCCGCCATCGTGACCGCTCCCGTGCACAAGGGCATCATCAACGATGCCGGCATACCGTTCACGGGGCACACCGAATTCTTCGCCGAGCGCACCGGCGCCAAGCCGGTCATGATGCTCGCCAGCGGCTCCCTGCGGGTCGCGCTGGCTACGACGCATCTGCCCTTGAGCCAGGTCAGCGCCGCGATCACCCGTGAGTTGGTGTGTGATACCGTGACGATCCTGGAGCGGGATCTGCGGCGCTGGTGGGGGCTGAGGCGGCCGCGCATCGCCGTGTGCGGGCTCAACCCGCACGCCGGCGAAGGCGGACACCTGGGCGATGAGGAGATTCGCGTGATCGAGCCGGCGCTCGCGACGCTGCGCGCGCGGGGACTCGACGTGGCGGGTCCGCTTCCGGCCGACACGATATTCGTGCCGCGCATCCTGGCCGACTATGATGCGGTGCTCGCGATGTACCACGACCAGGGCCTGCCGGTGATCAAACACGCGAGATTCGACAGCGCGGTGAATGTGACGCTCGGCCTTCCGATTCTGCGCACCTCCGTCGATCACGGCACCGCGCTTGAGCTCGCCGGAACCGGTCGGGCCGATTGCACAAGCCTGATGGCGGCCATCGAGCTGGCCATCGAGCTCGCCCGCAAACGCGCGTGAGGCATCATGCAATCCGCGGCATCGGGCCGGCGCCGCGCGCGCGCAAACGCTTCGGCCAGCATTTCCTGCACGACCCGGCGGTGCTCGATCGGATCGTCGCCGCAGCCGCGCCGCGCGCCGACGATGCAGTGCTTGAGATCGGCCCGGGGCGCGGGGCGCTCACCGAGCGGTTGCTCGCCGCACCCGGCCGCAGCCTCGATGCCATCGAAATCGACCGCGATTTGACTGCATTGCTGCGCGAGCGGTTCGCCGCCGCGCCGCGTTTCACCCTGCACGAGGCGGATGCGCTGCGCTTCGACTTCGCGGCCCTCGCGCGGCTGCGCGGCCGCCTGCGCGTGCTCGGCAACCTGCCCTACAACATCTCGACCCCGCTGCTGTTTCATGTGCTCGGGAACATAGACGCAATCGCCGATCTGCACGTGATGCTGCAGCGCGAGGTCATCGAGCGCATGGCCGCCGCCCCCGGTGACCCCGCATACGGCCGGCTGACAGTGATGCTCTTTCCGTGGGTGAGCGTCGAGCGCCTCTTCGACGTCGGCCCTGGCGCGTTCCAGCCACCGCCGCGGGTCTGGTCTGCGCTCGCCCGCCTCATCGTGCGGGTCGAGCCGGCTTTCCCGGTCGATCCGCGCTATGCGCAGATCGTGGCGGCCGCGTTCGCCCACCGGCGCAAGACATTACGCAACGCGCTGCGCGGGCTGCTCGATGCCGGACAGATCGAGCGCTGCGGCGTCGACCCGGCGGCCCGGCCCGAGACGGTCCCGCCTCACGCGTACAACGCTCTGGCCGGACTTGCAACTGCTGCCGGAAATGGAAGATTGAGCTAGGCTACCGCAATGACGAGCGACGCGTATCGCCGCATTCTTCTGGTCGTCGATCTGAGCGAGGACAGCTTGCGGATCGGGCAGCGCGCAGTCGCGCTCGCCACTCGGCTCGGAGCGGAAATCGAGCTGCTGCACGTGGTGGAGTACCTGCCCGCCGAACCGATGGCCGAGACGCTGGCGACATCGGTGCACATCGAAGAGGAATTACTCGAGCAGGCCCGCGCGCACCTTACGGCCCTGGCCGTCGAGCTCGGTCTCGCCCAGGCGACCTGCTGGGTGCAGGCCGGCAGCGTCAAGGCCGAAATCGTCCGCATCGCTCGCAAGCGCCAGGCCGATCTGATCGTGCTTGGCAGCCGTGAGCGCCATGGAATGTCCATTCTGGTGAACCTTACCGAGGACACCGTGCTGCACGCCGCGCCGTGCGATGTGCTTGCCGTGCGCGTGAAGCGCTCCGGGTCGCCCGCGAAGCGCTGAGTCGCGTGCATCGAACATCGCGGCGCATGGCGCGCCCCGGTAAAATGCCACCCATGAGCGCGCCGCACAAAATCCGCATCGACGTCGAAACCAGCTACCTCGGCGAGCAGTCCGATCCGCATGATCAGCGCTATGTGTTCGCCTACACGATCACAATCCGCAACGAAGGCGGACTTTCGGCGACGCTCCTCACCCGGCACTGGATCATCACCGATGCGAACGGCGCGGTGAAGGAAGTTCGCGGTGACGGCGTGGTCGGCGAGCAACCACGCCTCGAGCCCGGCCAGGGCTTCCGTTATTCCAGCGGGGCGATTCTCGAGACGCCCGTGGGCACCATGGAAGGCACGTACCAGATGGTCGACGAGCAGGGTCAGCGGTTCGATGCGTCAATCCCGCTGTTTCGCCTGGCGATGCCCGGGATTCTCCATTGAGCCGTTTCGCCATCGGCGACATCCAGGGCTGCTACGAGGAACTGCGCGCGCTTCTGGAGCGCGTGCGCTTTTCAGCCGATCGTGACCGGCTCTGGCTCGTCGGCGATCTTGTCAACCGTGGACCGCATTCGCTCGCGGTGCTGCGCTTCGTGCGCGCCCTCGGGGAGAATGCCGTGACTGTGCTCGGCAACCACGATCTGCATCTGCTCGCAGTGGCTGCGGGCAGCCGCCGCGAGCGACGTTCCGACACGATCGCGGACGTGCTTGCCGCCAAGGACCGCGACGGGCTGATCGAATGGCTGACCGAGCGGCCGCTGGCGCATCTGGAAGCGGGCGAGTTGCTGGTACATGCCGGCGTGATACCCCAATGGAGCGCGCAATCGACGCTTACCCTTGCCGGCGAGGTCGAGTCGGCGCTGCGGCACGAGCCGAAACGGCTGTTCGAGCACATGTACGGCGATCAGCCGGACCGGTGGTCGGCGGATCTGGAAGGTATGGAGCGATTGCGCTTCGTCATCAACGTGCTGACTCGCATGCGCGTGTGCACGCGCGAGGGGCGCATCAACCTCGCGCTCAAGGGCAAACCGCCGGGCGGCGATTCCCCGTGGCTGCCCTGGTTCGACCTCGACCGCCCGCTGATGCGGGGGCTGCGCGTCGTCTGCGGCCACTGGTCGGCGATCGGCCTCACGCTGCGGGCGGATGTGGCCGCGCTCGACACCGGCTGCGTCTGGGGCGGCGCGCTGACGGCTCTGGACCTCGATACCGGCGTCACTACTGCCGTGCCCTCGCGCGGCTATCAGACCATCGAGACCTGAGGAGATCCGCCATGGAGGCCCCGCTTGCGCTCAATATCCAACGGTGGATCGATCAGAACCGTCAGCTGCTGAGGCCGCCGATCGGCAACCGGCGCGTGTTCGCCGACGGGGATTTCATCATCATGGTGGTCGGCGGTCCGAATCTGCGCCAGGACTATCACGTCGATCCGGGCCAGGAGCTGTTCTACCAGTTGGAAGGCGACATGGTGCTGAAGACGATGCAGGCGGGCCGCTGTATCGAGGTTCCCGTCCGCCAGGGCGAGATGCTGCTGTTGCCACCCCTGATGCCACACTCGCCGCAGCGTCCGGCGGCGACGGTCGGCTTGGTCATCGAGCGCCGACGCCACGCCGGAGAGCGCGACGGGTTTCAATGGTATTGCCCGGGCTGCGCCAACCTGCTGCACGAGGCGTTCATCGAGCTCACCGACATCGAGACACAACTGCCCCCGGTGTTCGAGCGTTTCTACGCCAATCGCGCCGCGCGCACCTGCGGGCACTGCGGCACCGTGCTCGAGCGCTGAGCGCGCATCGCATAAAACTTCCGCGGGGGGCGGCATTTCCTTAAACTCCCCCCCGGCGACCAGATGGCCCTCGAGCGTGGAGATGCCGATGTCACGCGTCCTCGGTGTGCGCTTGCTCCTGACCCTGTTTGCGCTCGTCTGCGCGGCGAATGCCACGCTGTTAGCGTTCGGGTCGCCCCCGGGCGTATTTTTCCCCTTGCGGCTGCTGCGCGCGCACGACGGGCTGTACCGTATCGAGCCGCTGCAACGCGCCTCACTACCGTCCGGTCTGCGCGCGGGTGATCTCGTAGCGATTCGGCGCCTCGAACCGGACGCTCGTGCCGCTGTTTTTACCCATCACGATGTCGCGCGAGGCAGCGCGATCAGGCTGCCGATCCTCCGCGACCGCAGACTGCTCGCCGTGCCGGTCACGGCGGTCGCCGACAACGATACGGCACTGCAGCGCGTGGAGTCTCTTGCCTTTCAGGCGATGATACTCGCGATTGCGATGCTGACGTTGTGGCGCGGGCGGGATTGGGCGGCGTGGGGACTGTCGGCGGTATTTCTGAGCGCGCTTTTCCTCGCTGGTCCGCTGCAGCTGCCGGTCGGCCTGCACTGGGTATTCTGGCGGCACGAGGCGAGGACGATGACCCTCGTCGCGGTATTCATACCCGCGCTGTTCGTTTTTGCGGACGCTTTGGCCGGCGGCAATCTGCCCGCGCGCCTGCGGGGCGCGGCGCGCGTGAGTTTCGGGCTCTTGGTTCTCACTGTAATTGTCTTGGCGCAGATGCACTACACGGAACTGGTCCACGCCGGCAGCGCGTTCATGGCCAGGGACTATCGGGAGATCATGGTGCTGCTTAGTATCCTGGTATTCGGCGTGCCGCTGCTGGTGCTGCTCGCCGGGTATCGACACGCGGCACACGAGGGCCGGCTGCGTATCCGCTGGGTGTTGTGGAGTACCGGACTGCTCTTTATCAGCATCCTGCTGCAGATTGTAACAGCCTCGCCCAGGCACTCTGCGCTGAGCCAGGTCGTGGTTGTGCTGCAGGCGTTGGCGCTGCTGGGCTACCTGTACGCCGTGCTACGCACTCGCCTGATAGACGTCGGTTTCGTCGTCGACCGCGCTCTGGTATTTGGCCTGCTCACCGCGCTCGTGTTCGGCACGTTCTCCATCCTCGAGCTGGCGCTGCATCAGTTTGCCGTCAGCGACCGGGTGGGCTGGGCGCTGCAGGCGCTCGCTGCGCTCATACTGGCCATCGTGCTGAGCCCGCTGCACAAGCGCCTGGAGAATTTGTGTCACTTTAGCGGTCTGAAAGAATTTCGCTGGCGTCCGAGGCCGACGTTGGGGGGGGAGTACTGACCCGTATAGCTGCTCGAGACGCGGGGCTTGACACCATAGGGACCTGAATCTATGCTGCGCTCCCATCTTTGGGAGGACGCGGGTTCGGCAGCGATGGGCGCGTATTTCGGCTCGAAGGCGACCTCGGGGTTGTGCCAGGCGATTATCGCTCTGATGCCACCGCACGACACCTACATCGAGAGCCATCTCGGGGGCGGGGCAATCATGCAGCGCAAACCGCCCGCGCTGCGCAACATCGGCATCGACCTCAATGAGCGGGCCTTGGAGAGATTCCACTGCCCTTATCCGGTGCAGCTCGTGCACGCTCACGCGCATCGGTTCCTCACCGAGTATCCCTATCTGGGCCGGGAGCTTGTGTATTGCGATCCGCCGTATCTGCACGCGACGCGTAGTTCGGATCGGCGCTACCGCTTCGAGTACGAAGAGCACGATCACCTCGAGCTGCTGAGTCTGCTGAAGAAGCTCCCCTGTCAGGTGATGCTCTCCGGCTACCCCTCGGCGCTCTACGATGAGCATCTGGCCGGCTGGCAGACCCTGGAGCTTCAGGTGATGAACCAAGCCGGTGTGCGCACCGAGAAGCTGTGG
>JAJZZR010000322.1 GCA_021797465.1 Pseudomonadota bacterium
CTGCTCGATGAGATCGAGCGGGTGCTGCGCATCCATACCGCGCCGGTGACCTGGCCGATCGGCATGGGCCGCGCGCTGCGCGGCATCTATCACCTGACCGAGGACCGCATCTACGTGTACGCGGCCGGCGAGCGCGGCCGCCTGGGTGAGAACCGGGTGATCGACGGGCTCGCCAGCGCGGACGCGACGGCGTTCCTTGGCGCCGATGCGGCGGCGGTGCGCGAGGAGATCGAGCTGGTGCGCGGCGCCACCGCGCCGTTCGACCCCGGGGCCTACCGCTGCGGCACCCAGACGCCGGTGTTCTTCGGGTCCGCCATCAACAGCTTCGGAGTGGAGGAACTGCTCGGCGCCTTCACCCGCTATGCGCCGGGCCCCTTGCCGCGCGCGGCGCGCGAGCGCACGGTGCAGCCCGAGGAGCCCGCGCTCACCGGCTTTGTCTTCAAGATCCAGGCCAACATGGATCCGGGCCATCGCGACCGCATCGCATTCCTGCGTCTGTGCTCGGGACGATACGTCCGGGGGATGCGGCTCTATCACGTACGGGACGGCAAGGAAGTGCGCATCCAGGATGCGCTCACCTTCATGGCCGCCGAACGCGAGCACGCCGAGGAGGCGTTCGCCGGTGACATCATCGGCCTGCACAATCACGGCACGATCAACATCGGCGACACGTTCACGGAGGGCGAGCGGCTGGCGTTCACGGGTATCCCGAATTTCGCTCCCGAAATCTTCCGGCGCGCGGTGCTAAAGGATCCGCTGAGAATGAAGGCGCTGCAGAAGGGATTGGCGCAGTTGTGCGAGGAGGGAGCAACACAGCTGTTCAAGCCGCTGCGCAACAATGACCTGATCCTGGGCGCGGTCGGTCAACTGCAGTTCGAGGTCGTGGCGTTCCGTCTCCAGGACGAGTATGGGGTGAGCTGCGTGTTCGAGCCGGTGAGCGTGTACACGGCGCGCTGGGTGACAGGCTCCGATGAGCGCAAGCTAGAGGAATTCCGCGCGCGCGCCTACGAGAACCTGGCGGTGGATCACAGCGGCGCGCCGGTGTATCTGGCGCCCTCGCGGGTCAATCTCGAACTCACGGTTGAGCGCTGGCCCGACATCACGTTTCGCGAGACGCGCGAGCACGCGCTGTAGGCCGGACCGCCTCCGGCGGCTCTCGGCGCCGAATCCCGCGCAGACGGGCGGTGGACGGGAAATTACGTATTCCATAGCAAGGTGCCTCGGGCTCACCGTGCGCACGCGTCCGGCCGCGGAAAACTGATGCTGCGGGCATTCGCCGGTCGCCATCGCAATGGCCGAGGAGTCGACAGGCGCATGACAATCCCGCAACGCCGGGCGGCACGTGCGCGCGGCGCATTCATCGGTGCCTGGCTCGCGTGGCCGGCACTGCGTCTGACCGTTGCGGTGCTCGCTCTGACAGTCGTTGCCGGTGCGGTGCGCGCCGCCGAGGCGCGCGCGGGTGAGCCGCCCGGGCAACGGGCGGCGCACAAGCCGGCGGCGCGTCGTGCGCCGCCTCGCAAGGTGTCTCGCAAACAATCGTTCAGCTGGCTTAACCCGACCACCTGGCCGGTGCTGCCGGTGCCGATGATTGCCGTCGATCCGAGCAATGGCGCGACGCTCGGCATCATGCCGACCATGCTGCAGGCCGACGGCAGCGGACGCATCGTGCGCATCATCGCGCCGGATGTGGTGCACAATGACTACTTCGGCACGGGCGGTGATGTCCGGTGGCTCGAGTATCCGTCGACCGATACGCGCTGGTCGGTGAATGCTGGAATCATGCAGCGCGTCGACAGCGATTTCGCCGCGATGTACCGAACCGGCCTGCTGCGCACGCGGCGCTGGTCGCTCGCCACCGCGCTTCGCTATACACGCAACGGCGCGGAGCGTTTCTTCGGCATCGGCAATGCCACGCGGTATTGCGCCCAGAGCGTCTACACCGGTCAGCGGCTGGTGCTGCGCGGCACGATCGGCTGGAACATCACGCATACCTGGCAGCTTGCCTACACGCTCCTCGCGCGGCGGGTCAGGGTGAGCGGCGGACATCTGCCGGGAGTCGTGTCGATTACGCGGCGCTTCCCGAGCGTGCTCGGCATGGGCACCACCGACGAGCTGCTCGAAAGACTCGCCGTGGTATACGACACGCGCAACAGCATCACCTTGCCCACGAGCGGCGCCGACGTCACCGTGTACTACGACGCCGCGAGCCGCGACTGGACACCGGGCGGCTCAATGTTCACGGCGGCGGGGGCGGACGCTCGGTTCTATTGGTCGTCGACCCGCCGCCTCACCATCGCCGTGCACGTCGATCTGCGTTACATGCTGTCGCTGCACGCGGTGCCGTTCTGGGCGCTGAGCAGCATCGGCGGGGATCGCAGCATCCTCGGCGGGCGGCAAACGCTGCGGGGTTTCGACAACTCCCGCTTTTACGGCCGCGACTCGTTCGTCGCGAACATCGAGTTTCGCCAGCAGGTATTGTCGCTGAACACGCTCGGCACGCACGTCGAGCTGCAGATCGCGCCGTTCTACGATGTCGGCCGCGTGTTCGAGCACAGCGCGACGTTCCCGATCGACAAGCTGCACAATGTGCTCGGCGTCGGGTTCCGGGGGATCGCGCCGCCGTCCATCGTCGGTTACGTCGACATCGGTTACGGCGGCGAAGGCGCGCAGGTTTACACTGGGATCGACTACCCGTTCTAGCGCGATTGCTGTCCCGCGCCGCCGCATCGGCTCAGGAGCTCAGCATGCCGCGCACTCGCTCGAGCTGGCTGCTCAGGCCGGCGGCGGTGCGCTCGAGCTCGGCCGCGCGCGCCTTCTCGCCCGCGACCACCGCGACCGGGGCATTGCTGACGAAGCTCTGGTTCTGCAGTCGTGCGCGCACCTTGGCGAGGTCGGCTTGGGCGCGCGCCAGCAGCTTCTCCAGGCGCTCGAATTCGGCCGCGGCATCGATCAGTCCGGCCATCGGCACGAGCACGGTCAGCTCGCCGATCAGCGCCGTGGCCGACTCGGGCGCGATCTCGCCCGCGGCGAGCACGGCGATCGTCTCGGTACCGGCCAGGCGCTCCAGATAGGGGCGGTGGCGCTCGAGATGGCGTAGGTCCTCGGCGGTTGCGCCCTTGAGCAGCACCGGAATGCGCCGTCCCGGGCTGATGTTCATCTCGCCGCGGATCTGGCGGACCGCGAGCACGAAGGCCTGGATCCAGCCGATCTCGCGCTCGCTCGCCTCGTCGGCCGGGAACTCCTCCGGCCGGGGATAGGGCGCGAGTATCACCGTCTCGCCGCCGCGGCCAGCCAGCGGCGCGGCCCGCTGCCAGATCTCCTCGGTGATGAAGGGCATGATCGGATGCAGTGCGCGCTGCAGCGCCTCGAGTATCTCCGCGAGCGTGCGGCGGGCGCCGCGCCTGGCGGGCGCCGGGAAGAGGTCGGACTGCAGCACCGGTTTGGTGAGCTCGAGGTACCAGTCGCAGTATTCGTACCAGGTGAACTCGTACAACGCGTTGGCGGCATAGTCGAAACGGTATTCGGCGAAGGCCTTTTCGACTGCCGCGATCGCGCGCCCGAAGCGCGAGCGGATCCAGCGGTCGGCCACGGAAAGCTCGGTCGGGACCCCGTCGTCCCGCGGCTCGCACACCAGGGTGACGAAGCGCGCGGCATTCCACAGCTTGTTGCAGAAGTTGCGGTAACCGGCCACGCGCGCCAGGTCGAAGCGGATGTCGCGGCTGGGAGAGGCGAGGGCCGCGAAGGTGAAGCGCAGCGCGTCGGTGCCGTGCGCGACGATGCCGTCGGGGAACTGTTTGCGCGTGGCCTTCTCCACCGCCGGGCGCATCTGCGGCTGCATCATGCCGCTGGTGCGCTTGGCGAGCAGCGATTGCAGGTCGATGCCATCGACGATGTCCAGCGGATCGATGACGTTGCCTTTGGACTTCGACATCTTCTCGCCGTGCTCGTCGCGGATCAGACCATGGATGTAGACGTCGCGGAACGGCACGTCGCCCATGAACTTCAGCCCGAACATCATCATGCGCGCCACCCAGAAGAAGATGATGTCGAAGCCCGTCAGCAGCACGGTGGTCGGGTAGTAGCGCTCGAGCTCCGCTGTGCGCTGCGGCCAGCCCAGGGTCGAGAACGGCCACAGGGCGGAGGAGAACCAGGTGTCGAGCACGTCCGGATCCTGGCGCAGGGCGACCTGCGGCCCGAGCCCATGTCTGTCCCGCACGTCCTGCTCGCTGTGCCCGACGTAGACGGTGCCCTGCTCGTCGTACCACGCGGGAATGCGGTGTCCCCACCACAACTGACGGCTGATGCACCAGTCGCGAATGTTGCGCATCCATTCGAAGTACGTCTTGGACCAGCCCTCGGGAATGAACCGGGTGCGGCCGGATTCCACCGCGGCGATGGCCGGCCCCGCGAGCGGCGCGACGCTCACGAACCATTGATCGGTCAGGTAGGGCTCGAGCACCGCGCCGGAGCGATCGCCGCGCGGGACCGTCATGCGGTGCCGCTCGGTGCGCTCGAGCAGGCCCGCGGCTTGCAGATCGGCGAGCACGCGCCGGCGTGCCGCGCCGCGCTCCAGTCCGCGGAACCGTTCCGGAACGTTGCCGTTGAGCTCGGCGCGGGGCGTGAAGATGTTGATCTGCGCCAACCCATGGCGGCGTCCGATCTCGTTATCGGTGAAATCGTGCGCCGGGGTGATCTTGACGCACCCGGAGCCGAACGACGCGTCCACGTGGGCGTCGGCGATGATCGGGATCAGGCGCTCGGCGAGCGGCAGGCGCAGTTGCTTGCCGATCAGGTGGCGGTAGCGCTCGTCATCGGGGTTGACCGCAACGGCGATGTCGCCGAAGAGCGTCTCCGGGCGGGTCGTGGCGACGATCACGTGGCCCGTTCCGTCCTCGAGCGGATAGCGCAGATGCCACAGATGCCCGTCCTCCTCTTCACTTTGCACCTCGAGGTCGGACAGCGCGGTGAGCAACACCGGGTCCCAGTTCACCAGGCGCGTGCCGCGATAGATCAACCCCTCCTCGTACAGGCGCACGAACACTTCGATGACCGCCTGCGAGAGGCCCTCGTCCAAGGTGAAGCGCTCGCGTGACCAATCGACCGAGTCGCCGAGGCGGCGCATCTGCCCGGACATGGTGCCGCCGGACTGCGCCTTCCATTGCCAGACGCGCTCGAGGAAGGCCTCGCGGCCCAGATCGGTGCGGCGCACGCCTTCGGCCTCGAGCTGCCGCTCGACGACCATCTGTGTGGCGATGCCCGCGTGATCGGTGCCTGGCTGCCAGAGCGCGTCGTCGCCGCGCATGCGGTGATAGCGCGTCAAGGCGTCCATGAGCGTGTGATTGAACGCGTGCCCCATGTGCAGGGTGCCGGTCACGTTCGGCGGCGGGATCATGATGCAAAACGGCGTGCCGCGGCCGCTCGGAGCGAACCAGCCGTGAGATTCCCAGCGTTGGTAGATCCGCCGCTCGATCTCGTGCGGCGCGTAGGTTTTTTCCATGCTCGTCAAGGTCGTTGCGGGACGGTCGATTGATTATAGGTTCCTACGGCGCGCCCAGATTGTGCGTCTGCAGCTCGTAACCGAGCTCGCGGTAGGCGCGGAAGCGCGCGCGGCCGGCCTCGCGGCGCGCAGGCTCCCCATCGATGATCTCGGCGACGCGCTCGGCTTGCCCGGCCCACGGCGGCGGCTGGGGTGCGGTCGCGAGGTTGATCAGCACGCCGACGGCGCCGGCGGGCGCCTCGTCGGCGCTGAGCCGCACGGGCGCCTCGCCCGCGTCGCCCAGCCACTCGTGCGGTACGAAGCTCGTGTCGGCGAAAGTCCACAGCAGCGCGTCGAAGTGCTCGAGCTCGGCCCGATCGCCGTGCCACACCAGCACGCTCTGGCCGGCCAGATACGCTTTTTCGGCGACCCGGCACGCCAGTCTCAGGCGCGCCTCGGGCGCCGGCTGCGCGAGCACGTAGAAGTCCGCGCGCACCGTGCCCCTACACCCCGGCGCGGCGCAGCAGGAAGTCCGCGAGCAACGGCGTCGGCCGGCCGGTGCTGCCTTTGTTGGCGCCGCTCTGCCAGGCGGTGCCGGCGATGTCGAGGTGCGCCCAGCACAGGCCACTCGTGAACTTGCCGAGGAACGCCGCCGCGGTGATCGCGCCCGCGGCGCGCCCGCCGATGTTGGCGAAATCGGCGAAGTTGCTCTTCAGCTGCTCGGCGTATTCCTCCGTGAGCGGTAGCGCCCAGGCGCGGTCATCGGCGCGCAAACCGGCCTCGACCAGTTCGCGCACGAGCGCCTCGTCATTGCCGAAGGCGCCCGAATGATGATGACCGAGCGCGATGACGCACGCTCCGGTCAGCGTGGCCATGTCGACCACCGCGGCCGGCTTGAACCGGCGCGCATAATGCAGCGCATCGCCGAGCACGAGGCGCCCTTCGGCGTCGGTGTTGAGGATCTCCACGGTCTGCCCCGAGGCACTCGTGATGATGTCCCCGGGCTTGACGGCTTTGCCGTCCGGCATGTTCTCCACCGCGCCGACGATGCCGACGACGTTCAGCGGCAGGGCCACGTCGGCTGCGAACGACAGCGCGGCGATCACGGCCGCCGCGCCGCTCATGTCGTACTTCATCTCGTCCATGTCGGCGGGGGGCTTGAGCGAGATGCCACCGGCATCGAAGGTTACGCCCTTTCCCACCAGCACGACCGGCGCGCGGCCGGGCCGGGCGCCGCGGTGCTCGATCACGATGAGCCGCGGCGGCTCGGCGCTGCCCTGTGCCACCGCGAGCAGACAATTCATTTTCTCGCGCCGCATCGCCGCCTCGTCCAGCACCCGCACCCGCAGCGAGCGGTATTTGCGGGCCAGGCCGCGCGCCTGTTGGGCCAGATACCGCGGCGTGCAGACGTTGCCCGGCAGGTTGCCCAGATTGCGCTGCACGGCGGCCGCTTGTGCGATCGCATTGCCGTGTTTCAGGCCCCGCGTCACGGCGCGCGCGCCGGCTCGGGCGACCGGTCCGGCCAGCACGCGCGCCAGAGCCGGGGGTTTGGGTTTCTTGCCGGTCTTCAAGTCGTTGATCCGGTACAGGGTCGAGCCGGTGATCTCGGCCACCGCCCGCCCATAGTAGTAGTCGTCGAGCTCCTCGGCCGGGGGGCGATCGAGGGCCAACGCGGCGGCGCGCACGCCCGTGCGGCCGAGAGCCGCGACGGCGGCGGCAAGCGCCTTGCGCCACGCTCTGCGGCCGAAGCTCTTGCGGGGGCCGAGCCCGCTCAACAGCACCCGCCGCCCCGCGAAGCGCGGCAGCGCACCGAGCAGCATCGTCTCGCCGGCCCGACCGGGAAAGTCGCCGGGCGAGAGTATCTTGCTCAGTGCCCCTTCAAGCGCTCGATCCAGCGCCTTGGCGGCCGTGCCGAGCTCGCTGTCCTCGAAAACCCCGACCACCACGCAATCGGCGTTGGCCGCCTCGACACCCGTGCTCCAGGTTTCAAATCGCATTACGCTTCTCCCGCATGCCGGCCCGCCGGCGCGCGCTCCTGTGCGGCCGCGTCCCATTGAGCTACGCAACCCGCTGCTTTATCTTGGTCACCGCTGCGCGCCGCGACGTATTGAGCGCCGGGCTGGTACCGCGATCGCGTTCCGGCGCGGGCGTAAGCGGGCAGTGTAACTCAAGCCGGAGCGCCGGCGAGGATGGGCCGCTCGAGTGGGGAAAATCCTGGGTCGCTACGTACTGCGCGAGGTGGTCTCCGCGTGGCTGGTGAGCATGCTGGTGCTCCTGATCATACTGACCGCCTTCGAGGTTTCCGCGGTGCTGGAGCGAGCCGCCGCCAGCCAGTTCCCGCAGGGCGTCATTCTGCGCCTGATCTATCTGGGGCTGTTGCAGTACGTGAGCCTGGTCGCCCCGATGGCGCTGCTGCTCGGCATCGTCTGGGCATTCGGCCGGCTGTACCACGACAGCGAGATGGCGGCCGCGCTCGCCTGCGGCGTGCGCCCGGCAACGCTGTATGGGCCGGTGATCGGATTCGGTGTGGTGATCGCCGCGGCGCTGGCGGCGGTGACTCTGATCCTGGCGCCCTCGGCGACGTATCAGGCGCTTGCCCTGCGCGACCGGGCCATCCGCGCCGGGCAGTTCGCGCCCCTGCGGCCCGGGCAGTTTCGCTCCTTCGGCGGCGGCAGCGCCGTGGTCTACGCGCAGACGGTCGAGCCGGACGGCACGCTGGAGAACGTGTTCCTCGAGCGCAACCGCGGCCCGGTGGCGCAGGTGGTCGTCGCCGCTCAGGCGCGCCACACGGTCTCGCCGAACGGCAGGACACAGACTATCGAGCTGTATGACGGCGAGCGTTTCGACGGCATACCGGGCAGCGCGAAATTCCGCATCATGCGCTTCGCGGAGCACACCGTGCCGATCCCGATGCCGGCGGCGCACGAGGTCGTGACCGATCTCGACGCGGCACCCACCGCCGCTCTTTACGCCTCGAGCGAGCCGAGTCACCAGGCTAAGCTCCAGTGGCGCATCGCGCTGCCGCTGATGTGCCTGATGCTGGCCATCATCGCCCTGCCGCTCTCGCGGCTGGCGCCGCGCCAGGGTCGCTACGCGCGCATCTGGCTCGCGGTGGTGGTGTATCTGGTTTACATGAACCTGCTCTCGGCCGGGGAGATCTGGCTGGCCCAGGGCAGGATCCCGCTGTATCTGGGATTGTGGTGGGTGCACGGGGTGATGGCGCTGCTGGTGCTGGCCATTACCGGCGTTCCAGGCACGACGCAGCGGGTGCGTCGCCGGTGGGCGCACGCATGAGCATCCTCGACCGCTATGTCGTGCGCGCCATTCTCGGCTCGGTGCTGCTGGTCATGCTGGTCATGCTGGTGCTTGGCGGGTTGGTCGTGTTCATCAGCCAGCAGGGCAACATCGGGATGGGGCATTACACGCTGGCCGATGCGCTGTGGTTCACTCTGCTGAATCTGCCGCAGCAGGCTTACCAGCTTCTGCCCATCACCGCGCTCATCGGCTCGCTCCTCGGGCTCGGCGCGCTGGCGCGCGGCAGCGAGATCACCGTGATACGGGCCACCGGTGTGTCGGTGCCGCGGCTGGCCGCCTCGGCCCTGATCGCGGCGGGAATTCTGGTCGCCTTCGAGGCGGTGGTCGGGGAGTTCGTCGCGCCGCAGCTGCAGGAAGTGGCCAACGAGCAGCGCGCCTTCAGTCAGTACAACACCATCAGCTTCGGCGGTGGCACCGGCGCGTGGGTGCGCGACGGGGACCTCATCCTGAATGTCGCCCGGCAGTCCGGCTCGCGCCAGTTCGGCGGCATGCAGGTCTTCGAGCTATCGGCGCGGCATCGGCTGCTCTCGATCGGACGCGCCACCCATGCCACCGCCGCCGGCCACGATCGCTGGCTGCTCGAGAACTACACGGCCTCGCGCTTCGACGGGGATAGGGTCACGGCGCGTCCGCCGGCCCGCAAAGTGCTGCACACGCACGTATCGGCGAGTTTCCTCGGCTTCGCGGTCCAGGATCCGCAGCAGATGACGGTGCGCTCGCTGTGGGCGCTGATCGGCTATCTGCGCGCCAACTCGCTGGACGCCAGTCCGTATGTCTTCGCGTTCTGGTCGCGCATCGCGCGCATCGTGGCGATCGTCTTCGCGGTGCTGCTGGCCGTTCCATTCGTCCTCGGCTCGATGCGCTCGGCCGGCGCCGGCACCCGCACGCTGCTCGGGCTGGCCATCGGCATCTTTTTCTTCCTGCTGCAGCGGCTGATCGAAAGCGGCACGATCGTCTTTCACCTCAATCCGCTGATCCTCGCCTGGCTGCCCACGGCGCTGCTGGCGACCGTGACGCTGCTGCTGTTGGCCAGCGCGCGCTGAGCGGCGCGGGCGCCGGCATTTGCGCCGCTGCCTCGCACCGATCGCGGCCGCGCCGCGCGCCTGTCGGCGGACAGGTGACGCCGTCAGTGCGGCTTCGGCAGCGGCTGCAGCAGGCTCGAGAGCCGCTGGAAGATCTGCCGGTATTCGTACGAGGGGATCGTGTACGTCCAGCCGTGCACGCGTGCATTGATGGCGCTGGCCTCGGCGAGCGCCTTGGTCCCGGTGCCGCTGGCGGCGATGTCGATGTGACACGGTCCTTTCTTGCCGCTGCGGTAGCCGCTCACGGTCAGGCGCAGCCGGCCGAAGGTCGTGAAGATTGCGCGCGAGAGGGCCGCGCCTCGCGGCGGCGCGAGCGCCTTGTGCACGTTCGTCAGCGTGAGGTTGGACAGGGCGCTCGCGTCATCGTCGGCGGCGCCCGGGCTCGAGAGCCTGCGTCCCGCAGGCATGCCGAGCACCGTGAAATGGGCGTCCGTGGGCTTGGCCCGCTCGATGCTGTAGGGGCGCTGTCCGGCGAGGCGCTCCTCGATGCTGCGCACCCGCTTGGCCGCAATGTCGAGGATGACCGGCTCGAGCCATTGAGCGACCTTGGCATTGGTCATGATCAGCGGCGTTGCGAGCAGGCTGCGCTTGTGGCCCACGCGGCGCACGTAGCTGGCCGATCCCTGCAGACCGGTATGGCCGACCATCAGCGACCAGGTGCGCCGCGGACTGATCACGTCGATGCGCACGCCGGTGGCCCCTTTGGCGGTCAACGGCTGCACGCCGAGCACCGCATAGTTTTTCGCGAGCCGCGTCTTGGTCTGCACGACCTTCAGGTTGCCCAGATCGATCAGCAGCTTGCGCAGCTGGCCGGTGTTGGCCGGGTAGTCGCGCTCGCTGACCATCCAGCGCCTGGCGCCCTTCTCGATCACGACGTGCTCGCCGTTCGGGCCGCTGATGCGCACCCGGGTGACCGCGTTGAGCTGGGCGCGCAGGCCGGGCAGAACCCGCGCCCCGGCGAGCGACGCGCCGCTGTTTTGCTCGCGGTTCGTCACCCATACGGCCAGCCCGAGCACGATCAGGCTCGCTACGAACAGCAGAATCAGTCGGCGTTGTGTCATGAGTGCTCCCGCGCCGGTTGACGCGCCGCTCGACGATGCCGCCGGCGCAGGGCCGCGCCCAGCAGCGCCGCGAGCGCGAACACGCCGGGCACGACGATGATATTGATGACCTTCAGCTCCGTACCCAGCCTGTCGATGCTGCGCACCAGGCCGGCCTGGACCGCGCGCAGGCGCTTGCGGATGGTCAGCCGCTCGTGCTCGAAGTGCTGGATCTCGCGTTGCTGCGCCGGTGTGAGAATCAGCGTGGTTTTGGCGTTGCGCCTGCTCTGCAGCAGCGTCAGCTGACGCTCGGTCTGGCGCAGCTCGTTCTGCAGCTTCACCTGCTCGGCGTGATAGCGCGTCTGCGCGGCGCGGCGCAGCGCCTGGACCCGGGTAAACGGCCGGGTGAAGCCCGCCTTGGCGCGCACGCTGATCAGATCGTCGCTTCCAGCCATGTTGTCGAGCGCGTTCAGCACCACGTCGCCGTTGCTCGCCCAGGCCTGCTCGAGCGGCTGGCCGAACAGGTTGAGATGGTGGACCCACAGGAAGTCGGCCAGCATGTCCGAGTCGGCGAACACGATCAGGTGCAACGGTTTGGCCGATGCCTTCAGCGCCGTCGTTCCCGGCGGTAGCTTGATGCCCTTCGGCGGCCCGCCCGGGAAGGCGGTCTTTACCTTGCCGGTGACGCTCGCGGCGAAGACATAGCGCTTGCCGGTCGGCTTGAAGCCGGTCAACAGGCCGGACGGATCGAACGTTCCGGCCACTGAGCGCCGGCTTACCACCTCGGCGTCCTTGCTGCTCCACAGCAGCGGCTTGAAGTTCGTGCCCGCACCTTTTATCGGGCTCAGCGCGCCGGCGGCGTCGAGATTGATATTCGACAGACCCGCCGTGATCACGTCTTTTTGCGACATCTGCTTGCGGCGCAGGCCGATGACCAGAGGATCGACGCTTGGCGCGCCGCTCGGGCCGCTGACGGTGAGCGCGAGCGACCGGTCGGCGACGACTTGATTGGGGTTGAAGTGGACGCCCCAGCTGGCGAGCAGGCGCGCGAATTTCGGACCGGTGCCTTGCGGCGCGGCGCCGGGGCCGCCGGCAGACTCGGCGAGCGGGTCGGCGAAGACCACGATGTGCCCGCCGGCGAGCGCGTACTGGTCGATCGCGAAGCGGGTGACGGCCGGCAATCCATGCGGATCGACCAGCACCAGCACGCGCGTAGCGGCGGGAATCCGTGTGGCGCCGGGGGCGAGGGTGTGCAGGTCATAAAGCTGCCGGGCTTGGCTGTAGACCAGCCAGGGCTGGCGGACCTGCTCGGTCTGCGGATTGAACCCGCCGGTCATCGGCAGCGAGGAGTACCACGCGACCACCGGCTTTTGCGGATGCACGAGCCGGTAGATGAGCTTGTCGACGTCGTATTCCAGGAAGCGCTGTTTGCTCGGGTCGAAGAACGGTATGGCCTGATGGCCGTTGGTGGAGTTAGTGCCGGCGAGGCCGAAGTAGAACTTGCTGCCGGCGGCGTTGAGCGGCGCGCTGCTCACCCCGAGCTCCGCGGCGCGATCCTCCTGGACCGAGTACGGCCGCGGATCGATGATGTGCAGGTGAATCTTGCCGTCGGCGCGCGCGGCGAGTTCCCGCAGGAAGTTCTCGACGTGATCGCCGTAGGCGCGAAGCTGCGGAATGTTCTCGGCCGCTCTGCGGGAATAGAAGAAGTAGAGGTCGATCGGCTCGGGGATGCTCTTGAGAATACGGTCGGTACCGCTGGAGAGCGTGTACAGATGATTTTCCGTCAGGTCGAGCTGCCAGCCGGCGAGCGCGTAGTTGCAGATGACGATCAGGCCGATCAGCAGCAGCCCGAGCGCGCCGACCGTGCCCCAACCGAGAGTCGAGCGTTTCGTCATGCCGCGCTCCTAGTCCGCTTTGCGCAGGTCGATGGCGACCGCGGTGGTGAACAGAAAAAAGCCGATCAGCATCGCGAAGTACAGCACATCGCGCGCTTCGAGCACGCCGCGGGTGATCGACTGGAAGTGCGTGAGGAGCGACAGCGAGGCGATCGCGTTGATCAGCGTCTCGGGAGCCCAACCCTGGAAGGCGCCGAGGACCAGCGGGTAGCCGGCCAGCAGCAGCACAAAGCAGGCAACCACCCCGAGGATGAACGCCACGACCTGGTTGCGCGTCAGCGCCGACATGCACGAGCCGATGGCGAGGAAGCCGCCGGCGAGCAGCAGGCTGCCGAGGTAGGAGGCGAAGATCACGCCGTTGTCGGGATGGCCCAGATAGTTGACCGTGATCCAGATGGGGAAGGTGAGCGCGAGGGCGATCGCGGTGAACAGCCATGCGGCCAGGAACTTGCCGACCACGGCCTCCCAGACCTTCACCGGCAGCGTCATCAGCAGCTCGATGCTGCCGGATTTGCGCTCCTCGGCCCACAGCTTCATGGTCAGCGCCGGGATCAGGAACAGATACAGCCACGGGTGGAACATGAAAAATGGCCGCAGGTCCGCCTGGCCGCGCTGGTAGAAGTCGCCGACATAGAAGGTGAAGGCGTTGGCCAGCA
>JAJZZR010000212.1 GCA_021797465.1 Pseudomonadota bacterium
TCTACGTCGTAGATGGTCTGCCCGCCGTAGCGGTCCACCAGGTAGATGAGCGATCCGCCGATGCCCTCGATGCACGGAATGTTCAACTCCATCGGCCCGGCATTCTGCGGCCCCGGCGTTGCGCCGAGCTCGAGAGCGCACCGGTAGGCGTAGGCGGCATCCCGGACACGGAAGGCCATCGCGCACGCCGACGGCCCGTGACGCTCGGCGAAGCGCCGGGCGAACGAGTCCGGCTCGGCATTGATGATGAAATTGATCGCGCCCTGGCCATGGAGCGTCACGTTCTTCGACCGGTGGCGGGCCTTGACCGGGAATCCCATGCGCTCGAACAGATCGCGCAGCAGCTCCGGATCGGGCGCGGTGTACTCGACGAATTCGAACCCGTCGGTGCCCATTGGATTCTCGCCAGTCTGGCTCATCGGCAGCTCCGTGGACCGCGCCGGGATCGGGGGCCATTTCGTTGCGCACGCAACTATTATACCCTGGCGACCCTGGAGTGCACAGACGTATATACTTGCGGTCCACCATGCACGCCCCATCCTCCCCGGCCGGCGACGGCCGGCACCTGCGCAGCATTCCTCCTGCGCGCCTCGCCCTGATCGATCGCATCGTCCGCGTCCGCCTGCCGCGCCGCGCACGGGTGTCACAGGAGTTTCTGCGCGCCTACTACCGCGGCGTAGGCGAAGAAGATCTCGCGGCGCGCACGCCGGCGTCGCTGGCGCACGCCGCGCGCTGTCACCTCGAACTCGGCCGCCGCCGCGCGCCCGGCCAATCGCTGGTGCGGATCTTCAATCCCGATCCCAGCAAGGACGGCTTCGAAACCGCCCACACGGTGGTACAGATCGTCACCGACGACCGGCCGTTTCTGATCGATTCGATCAGTCTTGCATTCGCGCGCGCCGGTCTCGCCGTGCACGTGATCGTGCACCCGGTGTTCGACGTCCGCCGCGACTCCCGCGGGACTCTCAGCGGGATCGGCGTCCAGGGCGTGCGCCCTGCGCGGGTCGAGTCCTGGGAGATGTTCGAAATCGATCGGCGGACCGATCCTGAGACACTCGAGCGCCTGCGCCGCGACATCGAGGCGACGCTGCGCGACGTTCGCCTCGCCGTGGACGACTGGACGCCGATGCGCGAGCGCGTGCAAGCCATCATCGCCGATCTCCAGCACCGGCCGCCGCCCCTGCCGAGCGAGGAGATCTCCGAGGCGTGCCAACTGCTGCAGTGGATGGAGGAGCGGAATTTCGTCTTCCTCGGCTATCGCCAATATCGGCTTCAGCGCGGCGCCCGGGAGGACCTGCTGAGGTCACAGCCCCGCACCGGCCTCGGCATCCTGCGCGCCACCGCGGACACGCGCCGGCCGACCGCGACCGCGCTGCGCGGCGAGATCCGCGAACGCGCCCGCGAGCGCGAGCTGTTGGTGCTCACCAAGGCCAACTCCGTCGCCACCGTGCACCGCTCGGAATATCTGGATTACGTGGGCGTAAAGACCTTCGATGCGCGCGGAGAGGTCGACGGCGAGCACCGGCTTCTCGGCCTGTGGACCTCCACCGCCTACCACCGCAGCCCGCGCGACATTCCGGTGCTGCGCCTGAAAGTCGCACGGGTCATACAGTACTTCGGACTCGATCCGCAGAGCCACGATGGAAAAGCGGCGCTCAACGTGCTCGAGACGTACCCGCGCGATGAGCTTTTCCAAGCTAATACGCGCGATCTGGTCCGCATCTGCCGGGGCGTCGTCAACCTATACGAGCGGCGCACGGTACGCCTGCTGGCGCGGCGCGATCCGTATCACCGGTTCTTCTCATGCCTCGTCTACGTCCCTCGCGACCGTTACAACACCGACGTTCGCGAGCGCATCGAGCGTATCGTGCGCGAGGGCTTTGGCGGGACCTCGGTCGAAAGTCAGGTACAGATCTCCAGCTCCAGCCATGCGCGCGTGCATGTCGTGGTACGGACCGTGCCTGGCGAGCTTCACAAAATCGACGTGCTCGCGGTCGAGCGGAAGATCTCCGCCGCAACCCTCACCTGGAGCGATCATCTGCACGACGTGTTGGTCGCGCGCAAAGGCGAGGCGGAAGGCCTGGCGCTGGCCGAGCGCTACCGACACACGTTTCCCCTGGCCTACGAAGAGGACGTGACTCCAGCTGACGCGCCGGCCGACATCGCGGATCTGGAGCGTCTGCGCGCCGCGCCCCAGGAGCGCCGCGTGAGCCTGCACCGCGCGTCGGGCCAGGCCGCCACGAGAATTCACCTGAAGATCGTCAAGCTCGGCGAGCCGGTATCGATCTCCGATCTGCTGCCTATGCTGGAGAATTACGGCCTGCGCGTAATCGCCGAGCGGCCGTACGAGCTCGCCTGGCCGCAAGGCGGCGTCGCCTGGATCCAGGACTTCGAGCTCGAGCACCGCGACGGCCACGCCATCGACCTGCCGCGCGTCGAGGAGCGCTTCAAGGAGGCGCTCGCGGCCGGCTGGGACGGCATGGCGGAAAATGACGGCTTCAACCGCCTGCTATTCACCGCCGGCCTCGCCGCTCGCCAGATTCTGGTGCTGCGCGCCTATTGCCGCTATCTGCTGCAGACCGGCGTGCCGTTCAGCCAGCGCTACATGGAGCGCACGCTCGCGGCGAATCCGGTCATCGCCGCGGCGCTGGTTCGCCTGTTCGAGACACGTTTCGATCCGGATCGCCCTGGCGGCGTAGCGGGGCGCGAGCGGCTCGCCGAACGGATCGCCAAACGCATCCGCGCCGGACTCGATGCGGTCAGCAGTCTCGATGAGGACCGTATCCTGCGCGCGTATCTGACCCTGGTGAACGCCACGCTGCGCACCAACCACTTCCGCCGCGACGCCGGGGGCGCGCCCCTGCCCTATCTGTCGTTCAAACTCGATCCGACAGCCATTGCCGACCTGCCGTTGCCGCGGCCAAAGTACGAGATCTTCGTCTACAGCCCGCGCGTCGAGGGCGTACACCTGCGCATGGGCGACGTGGCCCGCGGAGGCATACGCTGGTCCGACCGGCGCGAGGACTTCCGCACCGAGATTCTCGGCCTGATGAAGGCGCAGAACGTCAAGAACACGCTGATCGTGCCGGTCGGAGCCAAGGGCGGCTTCGTGCCGAAGCGCCTCCCGCAGTCGGGTCGGGAGGAGATTCAGGCGGAGGTAACCGCCTGCTACCGGACCTTCATCCAGGGGCTGCTCGATCTGACTGACAACATCGTCGCCGACCGCATCGTTCCTCCACCGCGGGTGGTCCGCCGTGACGGCGACGATCCCTACCTGGTGGTGGCCGCGGACAAAGGCACGGCGACGTTCTCCGACACGGCCAACGGCATTGCCGCCGAGTACGGCTTCTGGCTCGGTGACGCGTTCGCCTCCGGCGGCTCGGCGGGATACGACCACAAGGGGCTCGGCATCACCGCGCGCGGCGCTTGGGAATGCGTCAAGCGCCACTTCCGCGACCTCGGTCGAGACATTCAGAAGGAGGACTTCACGGTTGCCGGCATCGGCGACATGTCCGGGGACGTGTTCGGCAACGGCATGCTGCTCTCGCGGCACACCCTGCTGCTTGCCGCCTTCGATCACCGGCACATCTTCCTCGATCCCAAGCCCGATGCGGCCGTAAGCTTCGCGGAGCGGCAGCGGCTGTTCGCGCTACCGCGCTCGAGCTGGGACGACTATGACCGCAAGCGCATCTCGGCCGGCGGCGGCGTGTTTCCCCGCAGCGCCAAATCCATCACGCTCTCGCCGCAGGCCCGCGCGCTGCTCGGACTCGAGAGCGCCTCGGGCACGCCCGTCGAGGTCATCCGGGCGATTCTACGCCTGCCGGTCGATCTGCTCTGGAACGGCGGCATCGGCACATACGTCAAGGCGACCCAGGAATCCAATGCGGACGCCGGCGACCGCGCCAACGACACGCTGCGCATCAACGGCCGGGAACTGCGCGCCCGGGTCGCGGGCGAAGGCGGTAATCTCGGCTTCACCCAGCGTGGACGCGTCGAATACGCCCGCGGCGGCGGCCGGCTCAACACCGACTTCATCGACAACTCCGCTGGCGTCAACACCTCGGACGTCGAAGTCAACCTGAAGATCCTGCTCAACCCGTTGGTACGCGCCCGCAAGCTGTCGCTGGCTGCGCGCAACCAGCTGCTCGCGCGCATGTCGGACGAGGTCTGCACGCTGGTGTTGCGCAACAACTACCTGCAAAGCCAGGCGATCAGCACGCTCGAACAGCAGAGCAAGGCGCGCCTGGCGGAATTTCAACACCTGATCCGCCTGCTCGAGCGCTCCGGCGGCCTGAATCGGTCTCTGGAGTTCCTGCCGAGCGACGAGGAGATCGGCGAGCGGCGCAAGAGCGGCGAGGGCCTGACCCGCCCGGAACTGTCCATTCTGCTCTCCTACAGCAAGATCTGGCTCAACAGCCACCTTCTTGATTCGGACGTACCAGAGGACCCGTACCTCTCGAGCGAGCTC
Organism: Pseudomonadota bacterium; assembly: GCA_021797465.1. Taxonomy (GTDB): domain Bacteria; phylum Pseudomonadota; class Gammaproteobacteria; order Steroidobacterales; family Steroidobacteraceae; genus 13-2-20CM-66-19. The sequence goes on from JAJZZR010000212.1 coordinate 4,469, forward strand.
GAGCGCTATTTCCCCGCTCCGGTGCGCGCGCGCTTCGCGAGTGAGATCGAACAGCATCGACTGCGCCGGCAGATCATCGCCACCGCGACGGCCAATGGCCTGATCAACCGGATGGGTCCGACATTCGTGTTGCGCGTCCAGGAAGACACCGGCGCCGAGCCGGCGCAGATCGCCCGCGCCTATTCCGCCGCCCGGGAAATCTTCCGGATGCGCGACCTCTGGGAAGACATCGAGGCGCTCGACAACCACGCGCCCGCGAAGCTCCAGTATCTTGCGGCGTTCGAGACCAGCCGCCTGCTGCGCCATGCGACCTACTGGCTGCTCGCACACCGGCCCGCCCTCAAAGTCGCCACGGCGGTCGGGGAGTTCCGCGCCGCAGCCCACGAGATCGGCGCACATCTCCCGCAGGTGCTCTGCGGCGCGTGGCGCGCACACTTTGACTCGAACCGCGCCCAGCTGGTCGAGGCGGGACTTCCGCATGCGCTGGCCGAGCGCCTCGCGAGCCTCGAGCCCCACAATGCTTCGCTCGACATCGCGGAGATCGCGTCCGCCCACTCCAAGACGATCGCGGATACGGCCCGCATCTACTTCGAGGTGGGCGCTCGCGTCGGCATCGATTGGTTACGCGAGCAGATCGAGAGTCTGTCGGTCGAGGGACCGTGGCAGGCCACCGCGCGAACCGGGGTACGGGATGCGGCGATGCGCATTCATCGCGCCCTCGCCGAGCGCGTCCTCACGCAGACGGCCCGCGGCGCCGCTGCCGAGCGCGTCGACGCCTGGCAACGGAGTGAATCGCGCCGGATCGCCCATTGGGAGCGCGCACTTACGGAGATGCGCGCCGCTGGCGCCGCCGATTTCGCCACGCTCACCGTGGGTGTCGAGACGCTCCGCAAGCTCGCCGATTAGCACACTTCGCTATACTCGCGGCATCCTGCGGGCGGTGCGCGCCGCGGGGACGCCGGTTTGCGCGTACGCGCCCCGGCGGTCGTTCCACGTCACGATGGAGGTACCCACATGCCCGGCAAGCTGATCCTGGTCCGTCACGGACAGAGCCTCTGGAACCTGGAAAACCTGTTCACCGGTTGGACGGACATCGATCTCGCCCCCGCCGGGCGCGAGGAAGCGACGCGGGCGGGCCGCCAGCTGATCGAGGAGAAGCTCACAGTCGACCTCGCATTCACCTCGGTGCTGAAGCGGGCAATTCGCACGCTGTGGATCATGCTCGACGAGATGGACCGCATGTGGATCCCGGTCGAGCGCTCCTGGCGCCTCAACGAGCGGCACTACGGCGCTCTGCAGGGACTGGACAAGGCCCAGACGGTCGAGCGTCACGGCGAAGCCCAGGTCAAGATCTGGCGACGCAGCTACGACATACCGCCGCCGCCGCTGCCGCTCGATGACCCGCGTCACCCGCGCTTCGACGAGCGCTATGCCGGCGTCCCGGCCGGAGAACTGCCGTCGGCCGAGGCGCTGAAGGACACGCTCGCGCGCGTCGCTCCCATGTGGAACACACGGATCGCCCCGGAACTGCGTGCCGGACGCAACGTGCTCGTGGTCGCGCACGGCAACAGCCTGCGCGCCATGGTCAAGATGCTCGACAAGGTTTCCGATCAGAACATCGTCGAGCTCAATATTCCGACGGGCATCCCCCTGCTCTATGAACTCGACGATCAGCTCAACGCGCGCGGTAGCCGCTATCTGGGCGATCCGGCGGTGGCCGCCGCGGCCGCCGAAGCCGTCAAGCGCCAGGCGGAGAAGAAGAAATGACGTCGGCGCGAGGGCCTAGGCGGCCCAGCCGTCGTAACGTCCCTGGAACTCCTCGGCCAGCGCCCGCATCCGCTGGCTGAGCGCCTGGATGTCCGGCACGATCAGCCGCATGGTTCGAGACGCGTGCAGGCTGTAGGGCAGATCGCTTTCCCCTTCGATCGACTTGACGTCGACGGAGAACCCTTCGGCCTCGAGCCGCGCGCGCACCCGGTCGCATGTGGCTTCGTCGCGCATTGCGAGAAAGTAGTCGACCGGGTACTCGTTGAATGGATGATAGCCCTGGTCGCGCAGCCGCTTGATCATCATTTCGTCCCAATCGTCGTGGTGGCGGCGTCCCTGAGTCAGCGCCCCGCGCACCCGTACGTAGAGGATGGCGAGGACGATCGCGCCACCGAGCGCAAGTGCGGCGATTATCTCGACCACGACAGATCCTCCAGCATGACGCCCTTACTCATCCGGCGCGATCGTGACCCGCAGACCATCGAGCTCGGGTGTGAACTCGATCTGGCACGACAATCGTGAATTCTCCTCATAGTGCGTAAGATCGCTCAGCAGCTCGCGCTCGTCGGCCATCGGCTGCGGAAGACGATCCCGCCAGTCGGGATCGACATAGACGTGGCACGTGGCGCACGAGCACATGCCGCCGCAGATCGCGGCCACGCCATACTCCAGCTCCCTCAGCGTCTCCATGACTTTCAAGCCGACCTTGCCATCGACCCGATGCTCCGTGCCGTCGCGATCGATCACTCTCAGCACCGCCATTCAACCCCCTCCCTCCGGGACTCGTCCAGGAAAATCACACGTTTGAATCCGCTAGTGTGCCGGGTCGGTGCCGCTTGCGCCACCCGGCAGACGAACCGTGCGCGGCGTACGGCCGGGCTGCCGAAGCCTCACGCGGAGCTCGGACGGCGCAGCGTGCGCCAGACCCGGTCAGATCGCGCGGCTGCACTTGCCGGCCGAGACCCCGCAACTCGAACAGGCGCGGCGGGACGGCTCGCGCGACCGATCCTAGAGCGGCCCGAGCACCTTCAGCACGACCGCCGCCCGGCCACCCTCGGCCTGCCGCGCCTCGAGCGTCCCGCGCACGACCTGGCGCACGGCCGAGAACACCTGCTCGAATTCGCCGTACACCTGTGTGCTGAGGCTGCCGGGCACGACTTTAAGCTCCTTGTGGACCGACAGCTGTTCGATGAAATCATGGATCAGGGGCGCGGCGCGCTCCGTAAGCGGATACAGACTGATTTCGACGCCGACGTCCATCTTGGGTGCTCATTCTACCCATCCGCGACCGATGGGCTAAAATGGCACCCCTTTGCCACAAGCCAGCATGGGCGAGGCGACAGAGGCTGCAGATGACCCGCAAGCTCCAGATCCACCAAGTGGACGCCTTCACCCTCGAGCGCTTCACGGGCAATCCGGCCGGAGTCGTGCTCGAGGCCGATGAATTGACCGATGCCCAGATGCTGGCCATCGCACGCGAGCTGAACAATGCGGACACGGCGTTCCTGTTCGCACCCGATGGTCCGGACCACGACATCAGGGCGCGCTTCTTCACCCCGCGGACCGAGGCCGGATTTGTCGGGCACGCGACCATTGCCGCTCATCACGTGCTGTCGATGCGCGCCGGTGGGCGGACGCGGACCCGGCAGAAATCCAAGGCCGGCATCGTCGAGATCGAGGTCCGTGGCCGGGATGCCGAGCGCAAGATCGCGATCCGCCAGAATCCACCTCCCCTCGGGCGCGAGCTGAACACCCGCGAGCGGCTTGCAGTGCTGGATGCGCTGGCGCTCGCCAGCGACGATCTGGATCCGCGCTGTCCACTGCGCATTGCCGGCACGAGCAGTACGCGTCTGCTGATCGGTGTGCGCGGCGTGGGGCCGCTCGCCCAACTGAAGCCCGACATGTCCCGCTTGACCACCCTGTCGGCGCAGATCGGCGCTGCGGGCTATTTCGTGTTCGCACTGCATCCGCTGGGAACTGATCCGCTGACCGAGGCGCGCATGTTCTGCCCGGCTCTCGGCATCGGCGAGGATCCGGTGAGCGGCAACGCTCACGGTCTCCTCGGGGTATATCTCGTTCAGCAGGGACTGCTCGCGCACGATCGGCACAAGGCGGCCTTCACCGGAGTTCAGGGTCGCTGGCTCCACCGGCCCGGACGTGTGGAGATCGAGCTCGAGATGACCGGGGGCGCCGTCTCCGCGGTCTGGATCATCGGGCAGGCCGTGTCGGTCTTCGAGACCGAGATGGCGCTCGACTGAGCCGCGCCGGACCAACATATCGCACTTTGCCGCCGGCCAGCTCCAGCTCGTGCGTCGCACAGCGGGGCCACTCGGATCGTCGATGAGCCGTCATGACCACGGCAATCCCCTCGGATGCGAGCCGCTCCACACGGGCGCGCAGATCCTCGTGGGTGGACACATCCAGCCCCGCAAACGGCTCATCGAGCACCAGGAGAGCCGGCCTGCGTACCCAGGCACGCGCGAACAGCGCCCGGCGCAGTTGCCCATAGGAAAGCTCGCGCAGCGTGCGCGTCGCGAGCGGCAGGAGATCGAATTCGCGCATGGCGCGGCGGGCCGCGGCACGGTCGGCCGCACTCGGCGCCTCATTGAGTCCGATGCTCGCATGGCGGCCTGATTGAACGACTTCTGCGACCGTCAGATAGCGCGGATGATCGGTCTGCAGATGCGGCGCAACCACACCAACGCGTCGCTGAAACGTGTGCAGGGGAACGCCGGTACAGATGCCGTCGCGCTCGATCCGCCCCTGCGCGGCAACTCCATGATCGCCGTAGAGCGTGCGCAACAGCGTCGTCTTGCCCGAGCCGTTGTGACCGTGCACGACCCAGCATTCGCCCGCGCGTATGGTGATCGTCACTTCGTGCAGCGCAGCATGCTCATCGAGATAGACACTCGCGTCCGTCAAGCGCACGAGCACCCGACCGGGCGGTCGATCCGCCATTGCCGGCGCGCGCGCCGACGGACCTGCCGCTGCTCGGCGCGCTCCCTCCCGCAGCCGGCGGGCAAGCGGCGCGCGTCGGCGCGGGCCACTGTAGAGGACCCTTCCACGCTCCAAAATCAACGCGTGCGTAGCCGACGAGGGCACCTCTTCCGCGCGGTGGGTCGCCAGCACCCAAGGCAGCGCGGTCCCGGCCGTGCTCTCCAGCCAGCGCAATGCCCGGGCGCGGTTCTGCTCGTCGAGCCCGCTCAACAGCTCATCGAGCAGCAGCAGCTTCGGACGCGAGGCGAGCGCACGCGCAAGCAGCGCCAGACGGCGCTCGCCATAGGACAGTGTCAGGAATCGGCGCGTGGCCAGCGACTCGATGCGCAGACGCCGCAGCATGCGCACCACGTGCCGGCGTTCACGCTCATCGATCTGCCGCAATGGAATGTCGGACCGGTGCACTCCGGTCGCCACCACCTGCTCGACGGTATGATTCCAGCCATAGCGCGCGTATTTGTCCTGGAGCTCCGGGCCGAGATATGCGATCTCCTCACGCACCTCCTGCGGTGTGCGCCATCGTTCGCCCCGCCAGACATACTCGCGCACGCCGGGCCGATCGGGCGTCGGCCACACCGATCCGGCCACGAGCTTCAGAAGCTGCGTCTTGCCGGCGCCGTTCGCCCCCACCAGGACCCAGCGCTGGCCCGGGCGGATCGACCAGCTCACCTCGCGCAGGATGGCGCGGCCGCCGCGCTCGAGGCGCGCGCCCCGCACACGCACCGCGATGAACCGGGATTTCGATGCCTTGGCACGCACGAGCGGCACTCCTGAGTCAGTTTGCATGCTGCGGCGATCGGTCGCGCCACGCGCTTGGATCGGCCCGGGCGGCTCTGCGGTTCCCGCGCCGCCGGAACGGGACAAGTTGCGGTTCACCAACGCGCCGCAACCGCATCCTTCCCGATCTGGATCTTCTTGCGCGCGAAGCCGGGAGACTCTTGCACTGACCTGACCTGCGAGGTCCTCGGGCAAAACGCCCAAGATTCGCTGATCCAGATGTTTCCAGAAGGCCGAGCCCACGAGCCGGGCCACGTGCATGAACATACAAGCGACCAAGAGGAAGTCAAGTCAACGCCATGGCCCGCCCGGCCCAGCGCGCCAGCCTGGCAGGTCGAATCAGCGGCCGTCTGCGGGCTTCGGCCGCAGAGCCACCGGTGCCGGATCCGGTCGGCGGAGTGCGTACGCCGCCGGGCACCGGTATGATCGGGTCCCGGGAGGCCGCCGTTCGCTGCGTGTGCCGCTGCCGGCCGGCCCGAACCCGAGACGGCAATCGGATACCGTGGACCCTGATCCGGTGGCGTCCCGCCGGAAGCCGCCCGCGCGGGAGCGTGCCGCGCAATCGAGTCTTCTGCACGCGCACGGAGAACCCGCTCGATGACCGAACGCATGACGAGCCATAGACGCTCTGCCGCCCATGCAAGAGCGCCGGGCATTCCCCATCGTCTCGATCATCTGCTCGCGAAAGCGCGCCGCCTTGCGCCGCTGCTCACGGCAGTGGTGCACCCGGTCGAGCCGATCTCGCTGAGCGGAGCACTCGAGGCGGCCCGCACCGGTCTGATCGTGCCGGTACTGATCGGTCCGGAACGGCGGATCCGCGCCGCCGCCCGGAAAGCGCGCCTCGATCTGACCGCCTGCACCATCACGCCGGCCGAGCACAGCCATGCCGCTGCGGCCTGCGCGGTGCAGATGGCTCGGCGCGGCGAAGTCGACGCGATCATGAAGGGCGCGCTGCACACCGACGAATTGATGCACTGCGTGGTCGACCCCGAAAGCGGGCTGCGCACGGAGCGTCGCGTCAGTCACGTGTTCGTGATGGACACGCCGCGCTATCCCCGGCTCTTGTTCATCACGGACGCCGCAGTCAACATCTACCCGTCTCTGGACGAGAAGCGCGACATCGTTCAGAACGCCATCGACCTGGCGCGCGCCGTGGGGGTCCGCACGCCGCGGGTAGCCATCCTGTCCGCCGTGGAATTGGTGACCGCCCGCATCAAATCCACGCTCGACGCCGCGGCGTTGTGCAAGATGGCCGATCGGGGTCAGATTACCGGCGGCGTGCTCGACGGACCGCTGGCGTTCGACAACGCCGTATCGCCCGAGGCGGCCGCGGCCAAGTCCATCGCCTCGCCCGTGGCCGGCCGTGCCGATATCTTCGTCGTACCGGACGTCGAAGCGGGCAACATGCTGGCCAAGCAGTTGGAGTACCTGGCTGGCGCCAGGCTGGCCGGCATCGTGCTCGGGGCACGCGTGCCGATCATTCTCACCAGTCGCGCCGACGATACCCGAACCCGGCTGGCATCCTGCGCGATCGCGGCACTGCTGGCGAAGCACGCGGCCGCCAAACCGTGACGGCGGCGTCCCGCCGCCGCGCTCGAACCGCCATCAGCGCCGTGCTAGCGCACGAGGAAGGGCGGGATCATCGCGGCCACGGTCAGTACGATCGTCACAATCAGCACCGCGCGACCTTTGACGACTTCGGACACCCCGAGCCGATCGACGACCAGCAAGGCGAAAACGATAGAAAGCACTCCGGCGGTAATTCCAGCCGCTCCGGCCACTTCATTCACATGGAACCAATGCGCGCCGGAACCCCGCAGCGTACTTGGCACACGGAATCCGTAAATTGCATTCCTCGGCATCCACTTCAGCAGCAACGGAATAGACACCAGGATCAGCAGCGAGGATATGCAGCAAGATGAGATCTTGTAATATCTCAGCAGTGTCGCCGGTTCCCGCCGTATCCGTTGTCGATCATCGGCTGCACCGCGCAGGGGCTCTCCCTTCACGACGACGATGACAAGAAACGATACGGTGAGAGCGATCACCGCCACGAGAGCCGCCGAGTTTCCCAAGACAGACGATGTTAAAGGCCCTCCCACACACAGCAAAAACAGAAAAACCAATAATGCCGTCCATCCCTGCCATGTCGACGGCAATCCCCATCCCCACCCGAATGTCTTTCGGGGGAACCACCACTTAGGTTCATCGTCTGAGTTCATCAATCCACCCCTGCGCCGTCCGGTCCGAGCCAAGACAAATTATTTGCAGTGAAAGACACACGATACGCAGTGCAGGCCTGTTGAGTCGCGCAACGCCACAGCCACACTGACGCAACGATTGATGAACACGCGTCAGTTGCCCGCAATGATTGTCTTCGCCGCCGAGCAAATAGTCGGCAACCCGCACGTCTGAAGGTCTAATTGTCGACGTTTCTCGCGGAAATCCTAGCGCGTACGCATCCCACAAGCAACCGCAGGCAGCGGACCGAAACCGCTCATCCAGACACATCGAAGGCCTTATCTGCCACGCACCTCTTGCGCAGTCACCCAGCAGCGTCACCTGTAGACGCGGTCGGAATTTCACGCGGCAGCTCGGAGTTCGGGACCCGCGTTCCCTTGTCGAGATGGACAATCCGCCTGACGCACGCCGCGGTCGGCGAGCCCAGCCAGCTGCAGCGCCACGCGGGTCTTGCGCCGACGCGGACTGCCCGGGCGTTAGCTGAGCGGCAGCGGCAGCTCCACATTGGCCTGCGCCGGGAGCATCGGCCGCAGGGCATGGAACTGGAACACGAATCGCACATGCCCGGCCCGCCGGCTCCCCCCAGGGTCACGCGATCGACACGCTCGTCGGCTGCGCTGATCGAGCCGTCGGCAGGCGCAGCCAGTGCGCAGATCACGTTGGCGGCGCCTCGCGCGGGCCCGAGGGCCCATCCGCGCGAGGAACTTACCCGGCGCGGCCGGCTGACCCGCACACCAAAAGCCGGATCGGCCCCTGAGCGACCGCCACCTCGGGTCGGGTGTCCGCGCTCGATGCACGCGAAGAATCCCTTGGGCAACAGGGAGCAAGTCACCTCTCTTGCGCAGCCCGACTCATCGGCGTACGCTCATCGTCGTCTCAGGTGGTCCAGGAAATTCAGATTCCCTGGACTGAAACGGGAAACCGGTGAGCATCCGCTCGGTGGATGCAAGTCCGGCGCTGCCCACGCAACGGTAAGCGAACCGGAGACCGCGAGGAACCACTGTGCCCACGGCACGGGAAGGTGCGGTCTCGAGGACTTCACGTCCGCTCGCGAGCCCGGAGACCGGCCGGAGACACGCACTCGGCGACTCGCGTTGGGCGATGTCAGACCGGTTACGATATCTGCATATCTGCGTATCGCAGCCCTCTGTCGTCTCCGCA